>JALSHM010000420.1 GCA_026982235.1 Robiginitomaculum sp.
GCGCACAAATGATATTATTATCTCTTTGGAGCGGATGAACAAAATCACCGAAATCGACCCTATCGGCGGAACTGCGACAATAGAGGCGGGTGCCATTCTGGAGAATATCCAAAACGCCGTAAAAGCCAAAGGTTTGTTCTTGCCCCTTGATCTCGGAGCCAGAGGGTCTTGCACAATTGGCGGTAATTTAGCTACCAATGCTGGCGGTGTGAATGTGCTACGTTACGGTATGGCAAGATCCATGGTACTTGGGCTTGAAGTCGTATTGCCGGACGGCACCATTATTTCTTCCATGAAGAAAATGTTGAAAAACAATACTGGCTATGATTTAAAACAGATGTTTATCGGTTCGGAAGGAACATTGGGCATTATTACCCGCGTAATAGTTAAATTGATGCCCTTGCCCACCACGACGAATACGGCTCTTGTCGCCTTGCCAAATTTTAAGTCCGTCGCACAATTGCTTAACCATTTAAAAAAAATGATTGGCACAAATCTTTCTGCATATGAGGTAATGTGGGGAGATTATTTTCAGGCCGTTACCGCGCCAGGCTGGCACAGGCCACCAATGACAAGAACCCACCCGTTTTATGTTCTTTACGAATGTGATGGTAGTGACACTAAGCGCGACGATGATCGATTTATGGAGGTTATTGAGGCGGCGCTTGATGAAGGTTATATTCTGGACGCTGTCATTCCCAAGTCCGAAACCGAACGGCAGGAATTATGGGCCATCAGGGACGATTTTGAAGCTATCTTGCACCCTAAACCTGTCTATCTCTATGATGTGAGCTTACCCATTTCTGCAATGGAAGATTATGTCAAAGATGTGAGAACCAAACTATGCCAATTACTGCCAAATTCAAAAACCTATGTACTTGGGCATGTCGGGGATGGCAATTTACATTTTTTTGTCCAGCCCAAAGAACGAGCAAGCCAGCAAGGTGGCGAGCAGGCAGGAAATCCCCGCCATCTTTCCGACCGCGCTATATATGAACCCTTAAAAAAATGCGGCGGGGTTATATCCGCAGAACACGGAATTGGGTTTGAAAAAAAAGCATGGTTAGAACAAAGCCGAAGCTCTACAGAAATCGCCTTGATGAAGCTTTTAAAAAACACCCTCGACCCGAAAAGAATACTGAATGCAGGTGTAATAATTGACTAGCTAATGTCTGTGGTGATTGTCAACAGCCCTTAGAAAGTGTAGATAGGAAGCATAAAGTATGATTATTGTTCACATCTTTGTTCAAATCCACTCTATAAGAGATTGTGAAATAAATAGAAAAGTAGATAAACAGGGATTTCAGGATGCCGTTGAATAAAATTAGCCCTGACAGAAATTCGGCAACGCCGCATTATATACAAATTGCAAAAAATATTCGCACCTATATTTTAAAAAGTAAGCTGGACGCGGGCGATGCCCTGCCGTCCGAGCGCGAGCTATGTTTGCTAACCGGAGCCTCGCGAGTGACGATTCGCAAAGCCTTAAACAGACTTGCTGAAGACAAAATCGTTCAGCGCAAGCACGGTGCCGGCACATTTGTGCTTCCACAAATTGCACACCTTGGCTCAAGCCTGCGCGGCTTTACAAGCAATATGAATAATTACGGCAAGAACCCGCAAACAATCTGGATTATGAAAGCTTACGGCACCCCCACTTTGGAAGAAGCCGAAATTTTACAGCTTGAAAAGAATGATAAAGTTGTCCGTCTAGGCCGAGTGCGCCTGTCGGATGGCCAGCCTTTGGCCATTGAACATGCGGTGGTGCCCGCAGTCATGTTACCGGACATTTCTGAAATATCGCAATCACTTTATCAGGCACTCGAAGTGAAAGGTAACAGGCCAGTTAGAGGCACCCAACAAGTTCGCGCTTCGCTGGCAAACCCGACAGAAGCGGGACTGTTATCCATTGCCGAAAATAGCGAAATCCTGCGCATTGAACGCAGATCATCTCTTCAAGACGGTACACCCGTTGAGTTAACAAGGTCTGCTTATCGTGGTGATCGCTACGACATTGTCATGAATTTGGAAAGCAACCAATTGCATTGAAAATTTATAGAGCTTTTCCCTTGATCCAGCTCTGAACGATTTTTTGTTCTGGGGATAATAAAACGAAATTCGCTTGCAATCCAGGGCGTATCTCTCCAAGCCTATCTTGCATGTTCGCGAATCTGGCGGGTAATATGGTCGCCATCCGAACCGCTTGTGCTAAATCTATATCCAAATACGCCACCGCATTATGCACAGCACTATTCATGTCTAAATCCGACCCTGATAAAGTTCCATCACCCGTGGTGCATTTACCGTCCTGAACTTCAATCTTGTTACCACCAATAGAGAAACCCTTGTCTCTAGCACCAACACTCGGCATAGCATCCGTCACCAAAAAAATTTGTTCCTCAGCTTTAGCGCGCAGAGCCAAGCGTAACATGGCCGGGTGTACATGATGACCATCTGCTATAATACTGCACCAACTCCGTTTGTCTTCCAAGGCGGCGGCAATGATGCCGGGGTATCGGCTATGCATAGGCTTCATGGCGTTAAACAAATGGGTAAACCCGCTTAGTCCTGCGTCCATTGCAGCTATCGCCTCCTCATAAGATGCTTGGCTATGACCAGCCGAAACGATAATACCGCGCTGACAAAGGGTGCGGATAATTTCCGGCGTGGTCTTTTCGGGTGCTAAGGTGATTATCGTTGTCCCATTTTTCAGGCGCGAAATAAGCGCCAGCTCATCCGGACCAATTTGCGCAAATTTTGAAGCATCATGCACGCCACATTTTTCCTGGTTTAAGAACGGTCCCTCAAGGTGAATGCCTAGAACACCGGGCACGCCCTGCTCTATAGCGTCCTCAACTGCTGCAATCGCGCTAGCCATTACAGCCAGATCATCACTGATTAGGGTGGGGAAAAACCCGGTCGTGCCAAATTTTCGGTGCGCAGCGCCAATAGCCTTTATACCCTCCACGGTGGGATTATCATTAAACAACACACCCCCGCCGCCATTGACCTGCACATCAATATATCCCGGCAATAAAACCATACCACCAAGATCGCGCTCAACTACGACGTCCGGCGGGCGGTATGCATCGCTGCATATAGCAACGATCTTTTCACCTCGGAACAAGATGCTTTGCTTGTCTTTAAATCCTTCCGGCGTCAAGACACGCGCATTGATAAGAGCCTTTGTCATTTAATACCAATACAATACCATTGTGACTTGTCACTTAAATAATTAACGCTTAAAGACACCAATATAGTTTTGTTGGGGTATTTTGTGTTTTTTATGGGCGTTGATGCTGGGGGTAGCAAATGCAGTGCGCGGCTAGCGGATGCATCGGGGCATATTATCGGACGGGGACTATCTGGCCCTGCCAACATAAATACGGGTATTGGAAATGTCTTTTCTACGATTTTAGAAGCCACCAGCCAAGCTATAAGCGAAGCAAAATTAGATACACAGGCTATCCCCACCATTCGAGCAAGCATCGGGGTCGCCGGGATTGGCCGCGAGGGGGCAAAGGCGGCATTACAAGCCCAAGAATTTCCGTTCCACTCCACTAACATTTATACGGACGGGTTTATTGCCAATACCGGGGCGCATTCGGGTGCAGACGGCGGCATTGTTATTATCGGCACTGGTAGCATAGCCATTGGCAGGCTGGGCGGTAAAAACATCCGTATTGGCGGCTACGGTTTTCCAATTTCCGATGAGGGTAGCGGCGCCTATATCGGGCTGCGAGCTATTCGCATCACATTACGCGCGTCAGACGGGCGGATACTTCATTCCGATTTAACACGGCAATTATTCCAAAAATTCGGGCGAAAAACCCACGGGATTATTGCTTGGATGGACAAGGCCACGGCAGCGGACTATGCAGTTCTAGCGCCCATTGTTGTAGAGGCTGCAGAGGCAGGAGACAGACAAGGGCGTATGATTATCCGACATGCGGCAAATCATATTGATTTGATGGTATGCGGCCTGTATAAATCGGGTGTGCCGCGTTGCGCTTTACTGGGCGGGTTAGCGCCAAAAATCAAGCCGTGGCTGTCACCCGACACAAGCGCAAAACTCGTAAAGCCAGACGGCGATGCCCTAGACGGTGCATTGTGGTTAGCACGGCAGGGCTTGAAGGAAAATCGCGGATGAGAGCATGATTACATTCACTACAGGCATGAAGCTCCTAAGAGCCAAGAACTATGAAACTGTCTACAAGCAATCAATTGAAGCTTTGCGCATCAATGAAAAAAATCCATTGCCTTTTTTTCTTTTGGGGGTTCTTGCCTCAGATACCGGTAGTCATGGTAAATCGTTAGAACTCTTTGCCAAAGCCTGCGAACATGGGGCTGAAAATGTATATTATCAAACATATTTTGCCAAAGCACTTGCCGCGCTTGGTTATCATGATCTGGCAAAAAAACATGCGGACATAGCGGCAGGTTTAGGCACACAAGATGCGCTGCTTGCGGATATGATTGGCGTGGTCTACAGTCGTACTGGTTACCACAATCTGGCCATTCCCTTTTTCGAGCAAGCCGTAAAGAAAAACCCCCGCTGGGCAAAATTTCAATTTAACCTAGGGGCGTCAGCCGAATTTATTGGCGATTTTGAAAAGGCCAAAACGGCCTATAAAAATGTATTGTCACTGGAGCCAAAATTCTATCTAGCCTGGTTTTCATTGGTCGCGCTTGAAAAACAAACGCCAGATAATAACCAGCTTGAGAAATTGAAAACATTATTTACAAGCGCGGCAGGAGATGCAGAGGCGCAATTGCTACTCGGGCATGCCGCCGCCAAGACGCTGGAAGACTTAGAGAGGTTTGAGGAGAGTTTTACCTGGCTCGAAAAAGGCAAGGCGCTCAAGCGAAACCAAGTTGGATATAATCAAAAAACAACGTCAGAACTTTTCCGCACGGCAAAAACAGTAGCGGCGACAGCAGCAGATAGCCGTCTTGCCAGTAGCACGGCCTCGGCTCTCGTTCCAATATTTGTGGTGGGTTTACCGCGCACGGGCACCACATTAGTCGACCGTATTTTATCATCCCACCCCAAAGTGCGCTCGGCAGGCGAGTTAACACTTTTTTCCGAACTGGCTCAGGCTGCGGCGCAGACACCAATAAATGGGCACATAAATGCGGATACGTTTCTAGCATCAGCAAGGATTGATATGTCGTCTGTCGGCCAAGCCTATCTCGATAAGACTAAAGACTTGGCACTAAACACAAATTTGGTACTAAACAAAAATGGAGACACGACACATTTAATTGATAAAATGCCACTCAATTTTTTCTATGTGGGACTGATACACCGCGCCTTGCCAAATGCCAAAATTATTGTGCTCAGGCGCGGAGCACTGGATAGCTGTCTGTCTAATTATCGTCAACTTTTTGCGACCCATAACCGTAATTATGATTACAGTTATGATATTGAAAACACGGCCAGCTATTACCGCGAATTTGATGCATTGATTGCCCATTGGCGCGTCATCATACCGCCTGATCGGTTCACGGAAATAGCCTATGAGGACATCGTAAATGACCAAGAAAACCAGACCCGAAAACTGCTAGATTTTTGCGAACTGGATTGGGACGAGGCCTGTATGAACTTCCACAAAAACACCGCCCCCGTCGCAACAGCAAGCGCAGTTCAAGTCCGCCAACCCTTATATTCAGGCGCAATCGGTCGTTGGAAAAAATACGGGAATAAGCTTAATGCCTTAAAGGCGGCTTTGGGTGATTTGGCTGGATAAACCCAAGCAATAAAAAAACCGCCCCCTTCTCAAAGAGGGCGGGTAATTTTTATAATTTGATAAATGAATTATCTAAAACTTGACCTTGGTAGAAAGTTGAATGCGGCGTGGGTTATAGAAGCTACGCGGTTCCATAAATCCGGCGCGATCAATTCTGGGCTGGATATTGTAGCCAGTTTGAGAATTAAACACATTGAATAAGTCCGCTCTAAACTCAACCGCATACCTATCCAGTATCTCAACAGTTTGCGTATAATTTAAATCAAGCTGGAAATGCCCTTCTGTGCGGCGTGACCCAGCAGGTTCGCCAAAACGCTGCCAAGAACTGGAACTGCCACCAAATTGTATATACGGTGCCGGATCCCATATTTCCCAAGGCTGTCCCGATTGGTAAATAGTGTAAGCGCCTATTTGGCCATTCCAAGGCAGGTTATAAAAGCCAAAAATCTTAATTTTGTGGCGGATATCACCCATTAGGTCACCATCGCGGTTGTCCCAAAGCTGCCGCCCTACCCCGTCCGCTATGCCTGATGAACCAATAAAACGATTGGCGTCATTGACTGTAGAAACATTGTCTGCGTCAAAGTTTCCGTAATAATGCGACCAGGTATATGACCCTTGCAGATAGAAATTACCGGTATTGTATTCAGCTTCCAATCCAGCTTCATAATATTCAGTATAGCCTGTATCCAACTGGGCAATGACATAAGATGAGCCACTTCCAATTTGCGTGCGGTATTCATTCAGCCTTGGAATATAAAGACCAAGTGCCTGAATGTCTGTCGGAGCATTGGCAAATAACCGTGCTGTATTATTGGTATCTTCCCAGAAATTTCCACCCTTGCGGTGACGGGCATGCAGACTAATATTTAGAGCGTCGTTAACTTGTCTTTCCCAACCAACTAAATATTCATTGATAAATCTTGGCTTAATACCTTCTTGAAATAATTTACCTGAAGATGAACGAATTGGATCAACATCAATGAAATCGCCATTTGCATCAAAATTAATGCGGATGTCCCTTGCCAGATTTCTGTCCCAAGCCGCCGCACGTGCAAGTGAGGAGGCTGCCGGATTATAGCGGGCAAAATTGGCATAGACTGTATCTTTGTCCGTCCACTCATAGCGGACACCAAAACGCGGCTGGATCATGTGGCGCCACGGGGTTACGTTCATTTTGTACTTATTACCCGGAGCAAGTTCATAACCTGATATTGTTGACGGGTTTTCACGCAAACCTTGGCCAAACAAAATATCCTTGCTGATGAGAACCCCTAGATCAAATGTCCAGTCCCCATTTTCAATCGTATTATTCATCTCAAAGCTTTGCAATTTGGCACTGGAGCGGATTGAACCTGGAACCACTGTATTGCCATTTGCACCGATAATACTCATTTGGCTCATACGGGCTTGGAAAAACACGGGTGTTACCCCATCAGTCGCAAACTCCCTTCCGCCCAGAACACTAATAGAACCATAACCATTAGACTCTCTGTCCAAGTCTTCTTCAATTTCCTGATATTGATAACCGAAATGCAAATTATGTGTAAAATTACCTGCCGTTATACTTTTGTCATAGGCAATTTCAAAATTTGTCCGGAAAAAATCTTGGTTGTTAATCAAGGTTCCCCCACCAACGGCGCCGCCGCCTGTTGGTGTGCCGTTTTCCAAATAACCATATTGGTTGATAAAGGGCTGGACAAAAGCATCATGAGCTGCATCTCCGTTAAGTACAGGCACATTAAGGCGACCCTGTTGGTCCAATGCGCCAATATTTAAAGAATCACCCAAGCGGACATCAAAACCAAATAACGTATCCGGACGGCCCGCTGTTTCATTCGCAAAGTCCGTAAATTTGAAACTTAAAGAACTGGTGTCATCTATAATCCAGCTACCTTCTGCAATAGCAATTTTTAGTGTTGCTGCACTACTCGTGGCCGTTGACGGATGCTCAAATGGGCCAAAACTTTGCCCCGCGCCTGAACGATCCGATGTCCGGTAGCTAACGTCCAGCAATAAATTACTGGTCGGCGCATATGTTAACTTGCCAAAAAACTCATCCCGTACACTTTCAAAATCAGGGACATCATCCACATAAGCATTTTCCCGGTTCACCCTATCTACGGTTGGTCGAAAATACGACCCGTAAAAGAATAATTTATCTTTTAGGATTGGGCCGCCGACACTCGCAGTAATCCACTGACGGTTGGTTTCGTCTTTGAAATCTGTAGCCTTAACCCTGGCGGACATATTGGAGGATTGAACTCTGTAGCCAATTTCCCCAGTCAATTCATTTGTACCGCGTTTACTGGATGTATTGATTAAAAAACCGCCAGAACGGTTGAAGCCAATAGCTTTGGCTCCGCCGCGCACAATTGAAATTTGTTCAATATCGTGTGAGGATGGCTCGGCAGAAAGATTACCGAACATGGGCAAACTAACATCAACACCGTCAAATTGATAAACATTGTCTCTACCGCTACCACCAGCACTGGGGCCAAGTACGGCATTTTCAGAATATTGCACACCAGGAATCAATTTTAGTAAATCACGATAATCCTGACCAACAGGTATGGCTTCAATAGCGTCAATACCAATCGTGTCTTTCAAGCTCGCCTGCCCCGTATCCACATACATTTTCTTACCGACTACGACGACTTCATCGGTTGGCGCGCCAAATGTTACGTCAACTTTGATTTTTTGTTGCAAAAGAACCATTGTTTGGCGTTTTATGACTGTGCCGTCTTGGTTTTTGAATGTAAGTTCGTATTCGCCAGGCGGCAAAAGGGGAAGCTGATAGCGACCATTTTTGGCGGTTGTCGCTGTCCTCACACCGGGAAGCACCGAGCTTCTCGCCTCAACGGCAACACCTGAAAGCCCTGCACCAGAACTACTGGTCACAAAGCCATTAACCCCACCCACCTGCTGTGCAGCGGCGGGAACAGCTATAATGGCCAGACTTGAGGCCAAAACGATACTTGATAAAACTTTTCCCGTTAATATTTTGCCGTAGCGTAAATGGTTTTTCCTCGATTTGTGTGGTGCTTTTGTCATTGTTGTTTTCCCTCTCTTGATTTTGCGCCCTCGTTTTACACTGCCTCCCAACATAATCATGCTATTATATAGCGACCAAGTCAGTGTTGTATCGTTGAAATATCGCTAATTTTAATGAAAAGTCAAATACCAATTTGAATCCTTTATTGGAATATGGCAAAAAAGCCACAGTTCCAACCAAACAAAACAATACCAATTTATAACCAATTGGCTATTTTCCCTGCATTCCCTCTTGTTAAACCCGTGTTTTTCGTTAAGTTTTCCCTCTGAAAACAAGCTACGCCCCCCGTTGGATGAATTGCCTCGTGATTTTTATTTTGCGTTATGGCTTCTGCATTTACTTCGGGCTTGACAAGTGATTTGAGGTTTTAACATGAGTATATTCACCCCCGCTTCTGCATCAAAAAGCACAATTTTGGCAAACCCAATAATAGGCCGTTGTTTTGCAATAATCGGTTTATTGTTGCTCTCTGCCTGTGCAAGCACGGGGAAAACAAGCTATCTACCGTCTGAAAACTATAACAGCCGCGTGAGTATTCTTGTTATTCACCACACATCGGCTAATTTCGCAGACTCCGTAAATATTTTGACAAAAAAATCATCCAATTCCGTCAGCTCCCATTATCTAATTCCTGACCCCAGTGACGAGAGCTACACCAAAAAACATTTGGAAATTTTTGAACTCGTCCCTGAAACGGAGCGTGCTTGGCATGCAGGACGGAGCTATTGGGCTGGGAAAAGTTCATTAAACGACCATTCTATTGGTATTGAGGTTGTCAACCAAACCTATTGTGAAAAACCAGCCCCGGTGAGCGCGGGCACAAAACCGCCAAAGCGGCTCTGTTTTTATCCAGATTTTGCGGAAAGCCAGATGGTCATCCTGATAGAGCTTCTGCACGATATTTTAGAAAGACATCCAAGGATCAAACCTACCCACATTATAGGGCATTCGGATATCGCCCCGGACCGCAAAATTGACCCAGGACCACGCTTCCCGTGGGAGCGCCTCTATCAACTTGGTATAGGTGCTTGGTTTGACGATGCAACCGTGACCAAATATTGGCAACAATTCACCTTGAAACCAATGCCGCTAGTCAATATTCAAAAAGCGCTTAATGCTTACGGTTATAAAATAGAAACAACAGGTGTGCTCGACGAACAAACCCGCAATGTTCTAAGCGCTTTCCAAATGCACTTCCGCCCATCGCAGGTAACGGGCGAACCAACAATTGAAACGGCGGCAATTCTATACGCCCTGATTGAAAAATACCGCGCGGATCAGTTAGACAAGCTTTTAGACATTCCTGCGAGATGACAAAAAAAACAGGTTTAGTAAAAGCACTATTGTGGTTGGTTATTACAGCCTATTTGCTCTTTTTTGTCATCAATTTGAGATCCAAGCCACAGCCCCCAATTCCTGGAGCCGAAAGAACGCGGCTCATGAACAAGGCACTTGCCAGCAAGCGCGTCGGCTTGATTGTCAACCAAAGCTCGCGCGTTGGAACCGTTCATTTAATTGACGCCCTACAAAAGGAGGGCATCAAAATTACCTCACTATTCGCAGTCGAACACGGTATTCGCGGCACCGAAGATGCTGGTGCCGTTATCGACAATAGCCGCGACACATCTAGCGGCCTTCCCATCATATCAATTTACGGTAAAAA
>JALSHM010000421.1 GCA_026982235.1 Robiginitomaculum sp.
GAAAACCCGCGAAGTGGCCATTTTGCGCCGCGCACCAAATGGTGGCTTGATGATGCGGGTCATCGATCATAAACGCGGCCTGCAAAATGTGCGCTCCTATGCGGACAATATGCAGCTGAGGCGCGGCGATATTATATTCGTGCCGCGTAATAGCCTGTCAGAAGTCGGCGTATTCGTGCAACAAATCCGCTCCGCCCTCCCCATTGATGTCGGCGTAAGCTATAATCTGGGCAATAACTTTAGCGGCAATTAACTACCAAGCCTGTCTAATCAGCAAGCCATTCTATGAACTCGGCAATCACCGCATCCCGCTCGGCTTTCGGTTCATTCAGGGCCTCGTGACGCCCGTCTTTGCGGATGGTGGTTTTAACATGGGTGAGGCCAGCGACCTTTAACCGTGCTTCCAAATCCAACGTGGCTTTGCCTTTCTCCACGGACGGGTCTGCATCACCACCGAGCAAATATATCGGCATATCCTTACGTACAGCCTCAAGCCCTTTATCGCTAGCGCCAAACACTATCCCTTCACGCAAATCCTGCCACATGGACACGCTTGGCCGCCAGCCTCCGTCCGGGTCATCAACATAGGCCTCACATTCTGCCACATCCTTGGACAGCCAGTCAGCGCTGGTTACATTGGGCTTGAAATCTTTGTTGAAGGTATCGAAAGTCAATTTTGAGACGATGCTAATGCCGTTTCGGCCTTTAAGTATTTTCTCCAGGCCGAGCACGACTTTGAGAACTCCGGTCAGCGGTGATTTACTCATGGCGGCGTTCCAGATGGCGCAAGCATCAATGGTTTCTGGCCAGCGCAGAAGATAATTATAAGCCAGCATTCCGCCCATAGAATGTCCAAACATGGTCAGTGGCAATTGAGGGTATTTATTTCTGATTTCAGCGTTGACATATTTAATGTCGGCAAGCACCTGATTCCAGCCATCTTTAGCGGCAAAAACACCCTGCGGGGCATCGGGCGCAGTTGTTCCGCCGTGGCCCCGGTGGTCGTGTGCATAGACATGATAGCCCGCGCCGCTCAACATTTCGGCAAAGCGCGCATAACGCCCCCCGTGGTCAGCCAGCCCGTGATTGATATGCACAACGCCCTTAGCGCGGCCTTTTGCCTTGCGAAAGTAGACACAAAGCGATGCGCCCGTAGGGCTATCCCAAGCTTCGATAGACGTATATTTGCCGTTCAGGCGTGTAGGTTTATCTCTCATACCTCACCTAATTTCACTGTCCCGCCTTCCTTGCGGAGTTTGAAGCTTTTGCAAATGCTGGTTTTGTAGTCAGGTTTTAATACCGTATCCACGCACACATAATCGGCGCGGCCTTGTTTATGGTTCAGGTGCAAGTCTATATAGCCTTGGCTGCTGGCGCTTAGATATTCAATCTCTTTATTGGTAGCCATCATGCGGGTTTCGTAGTCTTCGGTTTGTGCGCCAAGATATGTGCCAAAGCCCGGAGAAGTTACGGCAGCGGTAGCCAATTCTACGCCCATGGATTGGCCGGATTTCGTATGTAATTGATTAGCCCACCACATATGTGTATCCCCGGTCAGTACCAATAAGTCCTGAACGTCTTGCGCTTTCAAGCGTTCATAAAGCCGTTCGCGAGCTGCCGGGTATCCATCCCAAGCATCAAGATTCATAGGTAGGCCGAAAGGTGAAATGGCGATAAATTTATCAATTGACCAAAACCGCTTGCGCAAGTCCTCTATAAAGTCTTGCTCTTTCCAGTCGCTTAAATCCGGCAAAGTGGTACGCGCCATAATGATTTGGTTGGCCAAAATGCGCCAGCTTTGTCCTGATTGCTTAGAGCGCGCTAGATTGTCCACGACAAAATCACTTTGCACCGCGCCCAAAATTTCGCGGTTTTTGTCCCATAAAACATCCCGGACAAAAGTCTCTATGTTTTCGTGTGATGTAAACCCGTCTTGGTAATCTTTATAGTCAAGCTCCTCATGGCGCGCTGACAAACGGGTCTCTAGCGTGGTCAGATTAAGCAGATCGCCGTAAGCATAGGCGCGAAACAAAGCTTCGCGGGTTTTGTCCGGTTCTGGATCGCGCACAGGCATCCATTCATAATAGGCCTGTAGCGCTGATGCGCGCCTTATGTCCCAACTCCCCTCGCTTCGGCCATGGTTTTGCGCCCCGCGCATCCAGCTATTATTCGCGGTTTCGTGGTCGTCCCATATGGCAATCAGTGGATGGGCGGCATGCATAGCTTGGCTGGCCGGATCAGATTTATACTGGGCGTGGCGGGTGCGGTAATCACCAAGGCTGACGGTTTCGTGAGATGGGTTGTGGACGCGGCCAAGTTCGCGGCCCATACGCCTACCATAGCCGTTCTCGCCGTATTCATAAATATAATCACCCAAATGAATAACCGCATCCAGATTATCCAAACCTGCAATATGATCATATACATTAAAATAGCCAAACGGATAATTAGAACATGACACTACGGCAAAACGCGCCTGCTCGACTGTGCCTATTGGCAGGGTTTTTGTCCGGCCAACCGGAGAAGTATATTGGCCGACCTTAAAGCGGTAATAATAGGTCTGCCCCGGTTGTAGCCCTTGCACATCGACCTTGAGCGTATAATCACGGCGCAGGCTTGTCTGCAATTTACCCTTGTGGCTGATGCGTTTAAAGTCCCTTGTCTTCGATACTTGCCAACGGCCAGAAAAAGTACCGTCTTGCTCCGGGCTGATACGTGTCCAAATCACCATTCTGTCCGTACCTGGATCACCACTGGCAACGCCGTGCTTAAACGCAACCGGGAAATCCACTGATTCGCCCTGACAGGCCGCCGCAGACGCCCCAATCAATGACATTCCGGTAAAAAGTGCACCACGCCGCGTGATATTCGTCATTTTTCATCCTATATATTTGGTCTTTTTGTCGTGTTTCATGACATAAATACCACACTTGGGAAGTTGTTAACAACAAGTTAATAAAAAATGTCAAAACCTATTGTAAATTTTTTGTAATGAAGACACATTAGTGTCATACGCGCGTTCTATGAGGCGCGCATGCTATATAGCAATCTTTAATTTGAACGAGGGGTCCTCAACAATGAACAAACTAACCAAATCAACAGTCTTGGCAGGCATGCTGGGCGCATCAACCATCGCAATGACGATGGCCATGTCAACATCTGCATTTGCTCAATCAACATCATCCGCCGTGCGTGGTGTGGTTACAGACAATAACGGCAGCCCAATTTCTGGTGCATCCGTCACAGTAACCTATACGCCGACGGGTCGGGTTGCAACGACAACAACCCAAGGCAATGGCGCCTTTACCTTGCGCGGGCTACGCACAGGTGGCCCATACACTGTTATGGTAACAGCTACAGATGGTCGCTCGGAAACAAGGCAGGACATTCGTCTGGAAGCGGGCAATGCGAAAAATTTGAATTTTGCCCTTGCGTCCAACCAACCAAAAGATGAAGTCATTGTTGTAGGCACCCGTATTGCGGATGTCAGTCTTGAGAATGGTGCGGGTACAGCTTATGGTGCCTCTGATGTCGCCAACCAGCCATCAATTGGCAGAGATATTGGTGATACATTATTGCGCGATCCGCTTACAAATGACGGCGGCGGCACTGGTGTTTTGGTTGTTGGCGGTATTAATCCGCGCTTTAACGCAATCTCTATTGACGGCATTCAGGGTCGTGATGACTTTGGCCTCAGAAGCGCAACCTATTCCGGCAATCGCTCACCCGTTTCAATAGACACGGTAGAATCTTTAACTTTGGTCACGAGCGATTATACTGTACTCAATTCCGGTTTCCGGGGTGGTCTCGTCAACGTTGTGACGAAATCAGGAACCAATGATCTGCACGGTGCCGCTTTTTATGAGCGTTCAGGTGATGGCTTGCAAGGCAGCAAAACCGCCGGAACAAATGTGAACATTGATAGTTATAAAGAAGAAACCTATGGCGCGACGTTAAGCGGCCCTATCTTCAAAGATAAATTGTACTTTCTGGCAAATTATGAAAAATACAGCACAGCCGTACCCGTAACATTCACAGGACGGGATTTTGATGTCGCTGCCTTTGATGCCCTCGCGCCATTTATTCAGAGTTCTTTAGGTTTTGATCCAGGCACTCGTGGCGCGGTTTTAAACAATCCAACCACCAATGAAAAAATCCTAGCAAAATTAGATTGGGATATTAACGCTGATCATCGTGCCAGCTTTTTCTATCGCCGCTCTAAAGATACAGGCCAAAGCATAGGCAACCGATTTACAAGCGCCAATTACTCACGGCCTATTGATGTAGATAATTACGGTGCGCAGTTGTATTCAGACTGGAACGACAATTTCTCAACAGAATTGCGCATAGGCTATCGCGACAAAGTATTGGGACAAATTTGTAATGCTGGCACCAATATAGGTGAAGTCAGAATTCGTCTCAGCGCGGGTGATGCGGATTTGGTGGGCACGCCATTAGACGGCCTCATTACGGGCTCACAAGCTACATTCACAGCAGGCTGCGACCGTTTCCGTCATGCAAACTCATTTGCCGATAAGCGGTTACAACTTTTTGGTAGTGGCACATATTTAATGGGCGATCATACGTTTACAGGTGGTGCAGCATATGAAAATTATGACCTCGAAAATTTCTTTGTCTTTGATTCGTTAGGGCGCTTCACCTTTGATAGCTTGACAGATCTGATAAACAGAACCGGATCCGTCAGTTATAGAAACGCACAGTCAAATGATGTCAATGATGCGGCGGCATCTTGGGGTTATGGTAAACTCTCGCTGTTCGCACAAGACGAATGGCAGATGACCCCTGACCTTCTCGTGAATGCGGGCTTGCGTTATGAAACATTCATCCAAAACGACGTTCCACCTTTCCGTCAAGACTTTGCTAATTCTTATGGGCGCACCAATCAAAGTAATTTAGACGGCGTCAACATCCTTCTGCCACGTATCGGGTTTCGCTATACACCATTTGAGCGGACTACGGTTAGCGGTGGGCTTGGTCTATTCGCAGGCGGTAATCCACTGGTTTGGGTTTCCAACGCCTACCAACCGCAAATCTTCAGTGCTTTTGGAAGTGGCCTAACTAATCTTGACCCAACTGTGATTCCACAAAGTTTGTTAGATTCAGTTGCTGCCTCTAATCCGCTCTCTTCAGCTGATATTGATTTGGTTGATCCGAAATTCAGTACGCCTTCAACTTGGAAAGCATCGATTAAACTGGAGCAGGATTTTGATGCTAATTTTGGTGCTATTGATTTGGGTGAAAATTATCA
>JALSHM010000422.1 GCA_026982235.1 Robiginitomaculum sp.
GCCCAATATCTATACTCCAAAGACAAGCATGGGTTCCGTTGGGAAAACTTGGCGCAAACCGAATTGGCCGCTGCGCAGCCACAAGGCATTGCACCTGATGGCCGACCAATTTATGCGGATTTAAGTGCGCTCAATATTCGTGACGCCATACAGTTGACCAATTCAAAAGGCGGAAGCGGAAATATTTTCTCTGTCGGTTTGTCTAAAGATTATGACTTCGGCGGGAGTTTCGATGTCAACTATACCTATTCCGATGTCGAAAGCGTCACACCGGGTACTTCAAGCCGGGGTATATCAAGTTTGCGGGCAGCCATCACAAGTGACCGAAATGATCCTGAGACAGGCATTTCACCTTTTAACACCAAACATAAATTTGGTATTTATTTGGCTTATAAAAAAGAATTTTGGGAAAACTTGGAAACACGCTTCAATGTGTTTGGCACTATCTCTTCTGGTGAACCATATAGTTACACATTCAATGTAAGTAGCAATAATTCTTTATTTGGTAGATCAAGTTCCGGCAGTCCGCGCGACAACGACCTCTTATATGTGCCAACTGTCAGCGGAAACGCCTTTAACGATTCCAGTGTTGTATTTGCCTCTGGTTTTGACCAGCAAGGTTTCATCGACTTTATCAAGAAAAATGGTATTGACACGGGCAAAATTGCCGACCGTAACAAGAATGATAGTTCTTGGAACCAATTATGGAATTTACGGGTTTCCCAAGATTTGCCCATTTCCAGCTTTGGTATTGATGCGTTTGAAAACAATAAATTGCAAGTCTATATGGATATCTTTAATTTCACAAACCTGCTTAATAGTAATTGGGGTACGCGCAGACGTGGATCCAGTTTTGATACTATCCGTGTCGTCAGTGCTGACTTGGTCTCGGTTGCCGATGTTGCTGCCAATGGTGTTGATGGGGCTACGGCTCTGACAGGTGATGCACCGCGTACAAATTGTACAACGCAATCATCTTGTGTTTACCGTTATAATAGCTTCAGACCGGATGGCCTTGGCTTCGACGATTTGAATGCCAGCCTATACAAAGTAAAATTTGGTATTCGCTATCAGTGGTAAGACTAAACTTAAAATTATAAATAATAAAAAAAGGCGGGGTTTTCCTCGCCTTTTTTATTGCCTGAATTTTGGAAACAAAAAGAAGCGTGGTGAGATTTGACCTGCGCTTTTTTGTGCTTGATGATTAAGAAAAATTTATTGCTCGATCCCGACGGCATCTCTCATAATCCCGAATATTTCGGCCTGGTCGATTGTGCCTTTTACGGTGTCTGCACCAGGGCCTTTGGCAAATAGAGCTACATCCTCGCCGCCGTGGGTTTCGGAGGCACGTCTTATGGCGGATTGTTGTTTATAGTCTTTGTCTTGCACCATATTCGGAGTTTGCTCTATATCGTCACGGACGTGGGAGCCATTATGATAGCCAAGCGTAGTATAAGGTAATTTGTCTCCAGCTAGGCTTGGTTTGCCATCTTTGCTCCCTGGCGGAACCACCAATCCCAGAATTGGGTTTCCTGCTTTTGGATACCCGGCAATCGTAAACACATGACTATGGTCGGCTGTGACCAGAATAAGCGTATCGCTGTCATTGGTCAATTCATCGGCGGCGGCTACAGCGCGGGCTAATTCTTGTGTTTCACTCAGAGCGCGGTAAGCATTAGAGGCGTGATGCGCATGGTCAATACGCCCACTCTCGACCATCAAGAAATAACCCGTGTCTCGTGCCGCTAGGTTCTGGATAGCAAAACGGGTCATTTCGGTGAGAGAAGGCTGTTCGCTATCGTCGCGGTCAGTTTCATAATCCATATGGCTGACATCAAAAAGGCCGAGGACTTTCTTATCACTATTTGCATTGATTGCTCTAAGGTCTGTAACATTATCAACATAAGTATGCGCAGGACTTTTTTGGCTCCACTCAGCGGTCAAGTTTTTACCGTCCTCGCGCCGCCCGCCTTCATCTTTACCCAGAAATGCGCCATAACCGCCGCCGAGCGCTATTTCCAAACCACTCTCCCCATTTTGGTTTATGTTGCCGTAAGCAACTAATTGGGAAGCCAAGTCGATACAGCCGCTATCCTTACCAACTTTACTAATACTGGCATCGCTCTCCCAGCCTCTGCTTTGGGCGTGGCCGTAAACAGCAGCAGGGGTAGCGTGGGTCAAGCGAGCAGTGGATACGATCCCAGTCGACATGCCAGCCCGTTCAGCCAAGTCTGCAAACAAGGTTGGCGGTACGGCGGCGCTATCGGCGCAGCCCGCAAACAAACCATCTGGGCGCACATTTATTTTACCAATTTGGGTTTTAAGCCCGGTATTCATGGCGCTGGCTGTGCCCGCACTATCGGCGACTTGGGCATCAAGATTATAGGTTTTGACCAGTGCTAGATTAGGAAATTCTTCAAAGGGTAATTTATTGCCCTCCCCGCTCATGCCTTTGCTTTGCCCGTCAAAAATCCGCGCCGCCGTAATGGTGGAAATCCCCATCCCATCGCCAATAAACAAGATGACATTCTTAGCTTTGGCTTGCTTATCAGGTGCGGATTTGGTCATCTCAGCAGCCTGATCCTTATTTTGGTGGGCTTTGGTTTGAAGCTGGCAAGATGCGAGCGCCAACGCACTTACGGCTGTTAGCAAAAATAATTTGGAAAAAGATTTCATGGCGGTTCCTTTTGGATGTTTGGCATTATCTATTCATAGAAGATTTAATGACATAATGTCACCAAAAATTTGTGCGACCTATCGCCCCTCAAATCGCCAAGCCCCCAACAGCGACGCCAATATCAGTAGGAAATAAATCCATGTGGGCGCGAACGGGCTACGGCGCGATGCGGTGACATTGTATTTTCCATTATCAATAAGACCAGCAAACATATCGCCGCTAGTTTTTTTGCCGACATCCACTTTGCGCAAGGCGGGCACTTTCCCATCATTTCCTGCCCAAAATGTACCGCCACCGCTGGCAGTGACGAGCGGCTCTAAAATATCTGCTGTGGCAATTACATGCTTAAACTCAGTCGGGTTAAGCGCACCTGCCGCAGCAATTGTGGAAAGATCACCCGTACTCACTCGGTACGCCCCCAAGCTTTCTGCCTTAAGACTACCCGTAAAATGCCCCGGATCAACCCGGCGCAGGTTCAGAGTTTTACTTTCCCCCGCTGGGAGCAAGACCTGCACGGACTGTTGCTTGTCGTCCAACGTCCAATGTTCAATTTGCAAAACGCCGTTTTCGACCCGAGCCTGTAAGCGATCGGCCTCCAGATCAGGCTCACCCATGAGCCAATGCGCCAAACGCCTAAACATTTCGTTATACGGCCCACCGCCGTCATGTCCCTTGGACCATAACCAAGCCTGATCAGACAACACAAGCGCAACCCGACCTTTCTCAACCTTGTCGACCACCAATAAGGGCTTGCCATCATCATTGACCATGAGGGCATCGCCCTTGATGACTTCTGCATCTAATGAGCGATACCAACGCCCCCACCGCGCCGCAATATCGCCTTTGAAAACAGACGTGATGGGATGGCGCTTGCCTTTATCATTAAGTTTCGGGCGAAACGCATTTTCATCCACTTCACCCGTGGGTCTTGCGGGTAAGACGGCGATGAGCGGTGACCGTGCCAAACTGTCTTCAGTAGAAAATGCAGGCCCCGCCGCGACTAGCAGAGCGCCGCCACTCTCTACATATTTGGCGACATTAGAAATATAATAAGGGCTAAGCATAGGACGGCTACGACCGCGCCCTGACATTGTGCGGCGTTTGAATTGATCGAAAATAATCAAATCAAATTCGTCCAATTTCTCCTCGAACAATTCGCGCACAGGAAACTGGATAAGTGATAATTCACGCGCTGGCGCATGGGTGCTCTTAACGCCCGGAGTGGTCAAAATAGTAAACTGGATAAGGTCAACTGACGGGTCGGATTTCAAAAGATTTCGCCAAGCCCGCCCGCCCATATGCGGCTCGCCCGTGACCAGTAAAACCCTGAGGCGGTCGCGCACACCGGATATTTCTGCCACGAGGATATTATTCAGCGCCGTCAATTCATCCACTGCCGTGGCCGCACGAATTTCTACGGTATTGATACCGCGCTTTTCGATCTCCAGCGGGATCGAGATTTTATCGCCAACAATCGCACCAAACCGCGATTGTACAACACCGTTTAGGCGAATTTCCAGCATCACCCGTTCGCCCGCATGGCCTGGGTCTTCGATCCTAATTTCAAACCGCGCCGTTTCACCGACCATGCCGTATTTGGGCGTAATAACCGCATCAAGCCTACGGTCACGAGCGTCTTTATCGCCAATGATGAGACTGTGAAACGGCACACCAGAGGGTAATAACCCAGCGGGCGCCTCTGGCAGGTCATGTATCTGCCCGTCCGTGATGGCAAAGACAGCTGCAATACGATCCGCAGGCAGTTGCGAGAGACCGTCAATAAGAGCTTGGGTCAAGCGCGTACCCTCTTGGGCCGATGGTATATCAATTTCGACAACTTCTATATTGCCAAGCGCCGTTAGCCCATCATTTAAGTGTGTTCGCACAGCTTCGGCAGAAGTTTCGCGTTTGGCAAAGCCCATGCTTTCACTCTTATCGGTCAAGACCAAAGCAATGTCCGGCAGTGGTGTACGTTGCTCCAATAATTTTTGTGGATTTAACAAGGCACCGCACAGAAGAAACGCCGCCACCGCGCGCAAGACAAAGCTTTTAAGGCCGCGCCATTGCCCAACCGTCGCGGCTATGAGTATGAAGACTGCGAGACTAATGATAACCCAAATAGGCAGTACGGGATCAAAGACGACAGAAGTATTCATTATTTACCCTCCTCTGTCTCTGGCTCCAACAACGGGCCAAAATCTTGCTCGGGGTCTTCGGGTGCGATAGCCCCATTTAAGCCTTCGCCGAGCCGTTCAATAATTTTGGCGGCGTGAACCTGGTCACCTTTATAATTTCCAGACAAAGCATACATGGCTAGATTTATGCCAAAGCGCGTAGCCATTTCCCGTTGGCGCGGAATTTCATTTTCTATGACACTGATTGCGCGGCCTTTATCGTCCTTAGCCCAGGCGGCGG
>JALSHM010000423.1 GCA_026982235.1 Robiginitomaculum sp.
TATATCGCTCTTCGGATTGGCCGGGGAGCCGGGCCACGTCGCAAGAAGGATGCTATTCGCATGTCAAAACGTCATTCCGCAAAATATAAAATTGATCGCCGTGTTGGTGAAAATATCTGGGGTCGTCCAAAATCACCAGTTAACAAACGCCCATTCCCACCGGGACAACACGGCCAAAACCGTCGTGGTAAACTTTCTGATTATGGGACGCAGTTGCGTGCCAAACAAAAGCTTAAAGGTTATTACGGCAATATCACCGAGAAACAATTCCGCAGCATTTACAAAGCTGCTGACCGTATGCGCGGGGATACGTCCGAAAACCTAATCGGTCTATTGGAATCCCGCCTTGACGCCATTGTTTACCGGACAAAATTTGTTCCGACCGTGTTTGCTGCACGTCAATTCGTCAATCATGGCCATGTGCTTGTGAACGGCAAAAAAGTCAATATTCCGTCTTACCGTTGTAAGGCGGGTGACGTGATTGAAGTGCGCGAGAAATCTCGCACTATGGCTTTGGTTCTGGAAGCGCTTGAAAGTGCAGAACGGGAAATTCCTGAATATCTCGATTTGGATCCGAAGGTTATGAAGGTCACATATGTACGCGTGCCATCATTTGATGAAGTACCGTATCCGGTAGTGATGGAACCAAACTTAACTGTCGAGTTCTATTCTCGCTAGAGATTCAAGAATAGGCCGTGGTCACCACGGCCTAACGAAATTGTGGAAGCTTGCGTGCAACGCGCGCTTTCTTGCCACCGCGTTGCCAGATAATGCGGTAATCATAATTAGCTTTTAGTTCTGTATCTGGCAGTTTGATAACTTTATCTTCAAAATAGTAAAATCCTGGCTCTGACACCGTAAACTCGATAAACCCGGTTGAGCGGTTGCGGATAACTGTACCTTGTTGTCCCAGAGCTTTGCACTGAAATACTTCTAAGATTGGCTGTGAAGCGCATTGCTTGATCTTCAGTGATAACTCCGCATTTCGGGGTAAGGAATATGTGGCTAATATTGTCTGGCCTTTGCGCAGATAAATACGGTTCGTAGAAAAACCTTCCATAATCGGCGAGAACAATGTCCGTTTTTGAGTTCTGGGCATATTGCGAACATTTTTTTGGGCTTGTTCGGCGCGTGCGGATTGGCTCACGCCGACAATTTTCCCTGCATCAACGAATGCACCGACATAAAAAAGACTGCAATACAGGACGAAGCCCGCGCTTGCCAAAACAAAGACACTGGAATACATACGCCGAAAAGTATGCGCTCTTCGAGCCTTGCGGCGCTTCAAGCTATTCTCAGACTCTTCAAGCAGAATAGATGTCCACGTCCTATCTTTTTTGGTTTGTTTTATTGTTAAAGCCATACTTCCACATTACCCCGTTTTTATATTTATGAGGTAAATCTAGCACAAGATGGTTTAAAACTGGTAAAGGCGCACTTTTATCGTGCAAAAAAGCGTCAAATATTTGGTGTGTTATGTCGTGGAAATACCTTTTTCCGCCAATAATGTCTTAAGTTCACCAGTTTCGAACATTTCGCGCATAATGTCGCAACCGCCTATAAACTCGCCTTTGACGAAGACTTGGGGGATGGTTGGCCAGTTATTATAGTCTTTAATGCCTTGGCGCACTTCTGGGTCTTCCAAGACGTTCACAGACGCATATTCAGCGCCGAGATAGTCGAAAATCTGGACAACTGTGGATGAAAACCCACATTGGGGGAAGGTTGGCGTGCCTTTCATATAAAGCACGATATCGTTTTTGGTGACGGTATTTTTGATGCGGTCGCTTACTGAGTCTGTCATGATGTTATCCTTAATTGATAAGTGGTTATTCTGCTTTGGTTTCGAGGGCGAGGGCGTGGAGTTCCCCACCCATTTTGCCCTTAAGTGCCCCATAGACGGCTTGGTGCTGGGCTATACGGGACAGGCCTGCAAAGGACGGGCTCGTAATCACGGCTTTATAGTGGTCGCCATCGCCTGCTAAATCCACCAATTCGACCTTTGCGTCGGGCAGAGCCTCTGTAATCATTTTGATTATATCGTCGGCTTGCATAGCCATAAGTTATTCCTGTCTTGTTTAGTCCGCCATATAGTTTGGCAACCAGTTTTCATACTCCATATGGGTATCCTCTAGGGATAAGTCAAACCCACCAGTGGCAATTAAACGCGAGCCGCCCACTGTCCCGACTTTTTGCGCCGGGATGTTCAATGTCCGAGCCGTGCTGATGACGGGGTTAAGGCTGTTTTCTTCGACCGAAACCAGATAGCGCCCTTGGTCTTCACCAAATAACCAAGCATAGAGCGGTAGATCGGCGGAGCCTTTCAGTTCAAACCCTAAACCATTGGCAAAGGCCATTTCAATGGCAGCAAGCGCCAGGCCTCCGTCGGATACATCATGCACGGAACTGACCCGGCGGTCGCGTATGAGGCGGCGCACATATGTGCCAGCCGCTTTCTCGGCCTCTAGGTCCACGGGCGGCGGTGCATACATGGCCGTATCTGATTTTTCGTGGCCAAGGATAAGTTGGGCATATAAAGATGCGCCGAGCCAGCCGTCAGTCTTGCCAAGGAGCACAAGATGTTCACCTTGTTTAGCACCTTTTAGGGTCGCATAACGCTCTAGGTTTTTGATAAGCCCGACGCCACCAATGGCTGGGGTGGGGGGAATAGCTTGACCATTGGTCTCATTATACAGGGATACATTCCCGGAGACCACTGGGTAATCCAGCGCCCGGCAGGCCGCATCTATGCCCTCAATAGCGCGCACGAATTGCCCCATAACTTGTTTGCGTTCCGGATTGCCGAAGTTTAGGCAATCCGTGATGGCGATAGGTTCTGCACCGACACTGCATAAATTACGGTAGGTCTCGACAACCGCTTGCTTGCCGCCCTCAAATGCGTTCGCTGCCACATAGCGCGGTGTGCAGTCCGTCGTGATTGCCACGGCTTTATTGGTGCCGTGTATGCGGACAATAGCCGCGTCGCCGCCTGAATTGGAACTGCTCACCGTATCGCCCATGACCGAGCGATCATATTGCTCCCATATCCAGCGCTTGGAAGCTATATCCGGGCTGGTTATCAGGGTTTTGATGACGTCATTATAGCTGGTGCCGCGCGTAATCGGATCCATGATTTGGTCATGATAAAGCGTGTCTAGCTGTTTTGGTGGATCATAAGGGCGATCCAAATTGGGTGCATCATCACCGAGCGGGGCAATAGGGATGTCGCAAACAGTTTTACCCTTATGGATAAGCACAAGATGCCCGGTATCGGTGGTGACACCAACTTCGGCCACATCGAGATCCCATTTTTCAAAAATCTCAATGGCAATATGCTCCTTGCCAGGCTGCAAGACCATGAGCATACGTTCTTGGCTTTCGGACAACATCATTTCGTATGGGGTCATGCCCGTTTCGCGTTGGGGGACTTTGTCGAGATACATTTTGACACCAACACCGCCTTTATCCGCCATTTCAATGGACGAGGAGGTCAAACCTGCCGCCCCCATATCTTGGATAGCGATAATGGCGTCTGTAGCCATCAATTCCATACAGGCTTCGATGAGCAATTTTTCCGTGAACGGGTCACCGACTTGAACCGTGGGGCGCTTGGATTCGCTATCATCGTCAAATTCCGCAGATGCCATGGTCGCGCCGTGAATGCCATCGCGCCCGGTTTTAGAGCCAACATAAAAGATAGGATTACCAACGCCTTTGGCTGCTGAATAGAAAACCTTGTCTTGCTTGGCATGGCCAACACACATGGCATTGACCAGAATATTTTCGTTATAGCCCCGGTGGAAATTGGTTTCCCCGCCAACCGTAGGCACGCCAACACAATTACCATAAGCGCCAATGCCGTGAACCACACCAGCGACGAGCGACTTGGTTTTTGGATGTGCTGGTTCACCAAACCGCAGAGCGTTAAGATTGGCAATCGGCCTTGCACCCATAGTGAACACATCGCGCATAATACCGCCCACACCTGTGGCCGCGCCCTGAAACGGCTCAATATAAGATGGGTGGTTATGGCTTTCCATTTTAAAGACAATCGCATCACCGTCGTCTATGTCGATGACACCCGCATTTTCGCCGGGGCCTTGAATAACCCGTTTGCCTTTGGTGAGCATTTTCTTCAAATGGCGGCGGGAAGATTTATAGGAACAATGCTCCGACCACATGACCGAGAATATGCCCAGTTCGGTAATGTTAGGCGCACGGCCAAGGCGATCGCATATGATCTCGTATTCGCCTTCTGATAGCCCGTGTTCGGCAATGACCTCTGGGGTGATTTCAATTTTGCTCATCGAACCGCCTCCAATATGCTTTTGAATAGGTCAATGCCGTCCGTACCGCCGTGAAGTGGGTCAACAGCGCGTTCCGGGTGGGGCATCATGCCCAATACATTACCCGCCGCGTTACAAATACCTGCTATGTCGTTCAAAGAACCGTTGGGATTATCAATATATTTAAACACAATACGGCCTGATTTACGCAATTCTTTGAGGGTATCATCGTCGGCATAATAATTGCCGTCAAAATGGGCGATAGGATAGGTGACTTCGGAGGTGTTTTTATAGGCCCTGGTGAACATTGTATCGCCGTTCGTGATATGTAGTTTTTGCGGGCGGCAGATAAAGCGCAGCCCCTTATTGCGCATTAAAGCACCAGGTAAAAGCCCCGCTTCGGTGAGGATTTGAAACCCGTTGCAAAAACCCGCCACTGGCAGGCCATTCTCGGCCTTTTTGATAATATCGCGCACAATCGGCGAGCGGGCGGCTATAGCGCCTGAACGCAGATAATCGCCATAGGAAAACCCGCCAGGTATGACGACAAAATCGACTTTGGGCAGGGTGGTTTCTGCGTGCCAAACCATGAGCGGCTTGCGCCCAGTGACTTTTTCAAGCGCCGTAGCGGCGTCGCGGTCACAATTAGAAGCAGGAAAGACAATAACTGCGCTTTGCATAGCCAGACCTACTCGACAATCTCGATTTGGTAATCTTCAATTACCGTATTGGCCAGTAATTGCTTACACATTTTTTCAACTTCTAACTTGGCGGTAGTCGCATCGTCAAAACTAATATCCAGCTCAATGGTTTTACCTTGGCGAGCTTTGGTGACACCTTCAAAACCCATATGGGCAAGGGAGCGGGCAATAGTGCGGCCTTGTGGGTCAAGAACACCGGGCTTGAGGCCGATATGGATAATGGCTTTCATTTATTCATCCTTATTAGAATTGGGATCGTTAGAGACAACGGATAATTTTGGCGGCGCTTTGGGGTTTTGTTTGAGAATACCAAGTCGGGTTGCGACTTCGGTATAAGCATCGACCAAACCACCCAAATCCCGGCGGAACCTGTCTTTATCCAGCTTTTCTGCGGTTTGACTATCCCAGAGACGGCAAGAATCCGGACTAATTTCATCAGCCAGTAATATAACATGATCACCATTTTCGTCCGTATGACGACCAAATTCAATTTTAAAGTCGATTAAATCAATACCAATCCCGGCAAACATACCGCATAAAATATCATTGATACGCAATGTAAGTGCGGTCATTTCATCAAGTTCAGCAGATGTCGCCCAGCCAAAGGCCAAAATATGCTCTTCGGTGGTGAGGGGGTCATTTAATGCATCTTTTTTATAGCAAAATTCAATAATGGAGCGGGGTAAGCGCTTACCTTCCTCGAGGCCATACATAGGGCAAATGGAACCTGCGGCGACATTGCGGCAAATGACTTCGAGCGGAATGATTTCAACCTCTTTAATCAACTGCTCGCGCATATTTAAGCGTTCGATAAAATGGGTTGGAATACCGACCTTGCCGAGCATGAGCATAATATGTTCTGAAATTCGGTTGTTCAACACGCCCTTACCGTTCAAAACGGCTTTCTTTTTGGCATTAAACGCCGTGGCATCATCTTTGAAATACTGCACAAGCGTGCCGGGCTTTGACCCTTTGTAAAGAATTTTCGCCTTGCCTTCGTAGATTTTCTCTCGTCGGGACATTATATCCTACCATTAGCGTGCCGATTCGCACTGTAAGCAGGGAATTTATCCTAGGTCGTGGCGCTCTACAAGGCAATCTCGATATAAACGCGGATAATTCGTGTAGATAATAAGACTGTGGATATTCAAAAAATATAGTTGGTGTTTTTTGATTAAACTTGATAATATGAGAAAATTTTTAAACTTGATAGGCAGTAAAATGAAATCCTTTGAAGATCGAGAGAAGATGGCTGAGAAAAAATTCGTGTCTGAAGCAGATATGGAGTTTAAGATAGAAGCCCGCCGCAACAAATTGCTTGGCCTATGGGTGGCCGACCTTATTGGTAAAACTGGTGATGACGTCATGCCTTATGTGCTGGAAGTAATAAAATCCGATATGGAGGAATCTGGCGACGAAGATGTGTTTCGCAAGGTTAAAGCCGATATCATAGCTGCTGGCGTACAAATGTCCGATGTTGAAATCCGCGAGCGCATGGATATATTTCTAACTGAAGCCCGTAAGCAGATACTCGAAGCTGAGTAAATACAATTAACGCGGCGCGTTGGGGGCAGGGCAAGTGACGTCAAATGAGGGTTGGTTAGCCACTGCATAGGTTTTCAGATTTTTGATATGGGCTGCCATTGCCCCCGCATCATACATCATATTTACACAACCGAGCGTATTTTTGGTGTCGGCATCTATCATAGCAGCAAAGCCAGTGACACCATACCATTGATTATATTGACTGACTATTTGTCGATCAAAAGCAATGTGGGCACTACGTTCAATGCGTAGGCTATCCGTTATATCAATTGCGACGACTTTGATTGAAGGGTCATTTAATTGTCTGAGGGCTCGGTCAAGGTTAGGCTCGACTACTTTGCAAGGCGCACACCAATCTGCACGAAACATCACCACATACATTTCGGTCTTTTCTTGTGCTTGCGCAGCCAACCCAAACCCGAATATCAAGAGTAGGGGCAAGAATGCTAATTTGAATAATTTTGTCATGCTCTGTCTATACTGTTGTTCTTATCTTCAATCATCTGACTTTTGCAGTTAGTCATGTAAAATATTCGTGATGTGCCTGTAGGCGTAGCAAAAAAATAGGCTCGGCGAACCGAGCCTATTGAATTGTAATTGTGGAAGTTATTATTTTCCAGGGTCAACATTATGGGCGGCTGGGCACCGGAATTGACCAGTACGGTTAGCAACCGCTTGGTCATGAGGCAAGCCAGCTGCGGCTTTAATAAAATTGGCTGTTTTATAAACGTCCGCATTGTCGTTAAGACAGCCAAGTGTGCGGCCACTTTGGCGATCAATAACAGCAGTAAAACCAGTTAGTCCAGCCCACTTATTGTATTGCTTTGTGATATTGCGGTCAAATGCGGTATGGGCAGAAACTTCCCATTTCAACGCATTAGATGTGTCGATGGTGACAAGCTCAACCTTGGAGCTACGTACCATATTCATAGCGTTGTCCAATTTGCTTTCCATTACGGCGCAATTTGCACAATCATTTGCGCGGAATTTTACGACGTAAATGTCAGGGCGCTCTGCGGCATTTGCTGTTGCAGCGGTGGCACATAGTATTGCTGTGCCCAATAGTGCGGTAATTTTTTTCATTGTCTTAAATCCTTAGTTCTCTTGAAGTGAATACCAATTTTTATTGTTATGCCGCTTTAATACACGCCAATGGTTATTTTTTGGCAAACGAGATGCTAACCCTTCATTTACTAAAAGGTGATTTTGCGACGAAAATTGGCTAAGTACTGTAAAAAACTAGGGAAAATTCAGGGGTTTATCCGGAAAAAATTCTTGAAAAAATTTCATCTACCTGTTTGAAATGGTAACCAAGGTCGAACATTTCGGCAATTTCGTCGGAACTTAACTTATCGCTAACCATGTTATCAGCGTTGAGGAGGGATTGAAATTCGCCTTCGCCGCGCCAAGCCGCCATAGCGCTGGCTTGAACGGCGCGGTAAGCATGTTCGCGGCTCATACCTTTTTGGGTCAGAGCGAGCATGATGCGCTGGGAATTATGCAGGCCGCCAAGCTTGTTGAGGTTAGCCAGCATGTTTTCAGGATAGATAACCAATTTTTCCATTACTCCGGCTAGGCGGTGTAGGGCAAAATGCAGATGGATAGTGGTGTCCGGCGCAATACCGCGTTCGACTGATGAATGAGAGATGTCGCGCTCATGCCAAAGCGCAACATTTTCTAGGGCAGGGGTAACGGCGGAACGCACCAGTCTGGCTAGCCCGGTCAGGTTTTCTGTTAATATAGGATTGCGTTTGTGGGGCATGGCCGAGGAGCCTTTTTGACCCTTAGAGAAAAACTCTTCAACTTCCAAAACCTCAGTGCGCTGGAGGTGACGGATTTCTGTGGCCAGGCGTTCAATAGAGCTGGCGATAACCCCCAGCGTGGCAAAATAGGCGGCGTGGCGGTCGCGGGGAATGACTTGGGTTGAAATAGGCTCGACCATAAGGCCAAGCTTTTCGGCCACATACGCCTCAACACGCGGGTTAATATTGGCGAATGTCCCAACCGCACCGGAAATAGCACATGTGGCGATTTCGGCACGTGCTGTCACCAGACGCTCACGGCAGCGAGAAAATTCAGCATAAGCCTGCGCCATTTTTAGGCCGAATGTGGTTGGCTCTGCGTGGATACCATGAGAGCGGCCAATGGTTGGGGTATATTTATGCGCAAAGGCTTGGGTTTTCAGGGCAGATAATACTTTATCCATAGCCTCAAGCAGAAGATCACTGGCGCGGGCGAGTTGCACTGATAATGTCGTATCCAGTACATCTGATGATGTCATGCCTTGGTGGACAAAGCGCGAATCCTCGCCGATGAATGTGGCGAGGTGGGTTAGAAAAGCGATAACGTCGTGCTTTACCTCGCGCTCAATCTCGTCGATTTTCGCAACATCAAATTCCGCCGCATTGCCTTTTTCCCATATGTTCTGCGCTGATTGCTTGGGGATAACACCCAATTCAGCCATGGCCATACACGCATGGGCTTCGATTTCAAACCAGATGCGAAATTTGGTCTCTTGCGACCAAATAGCAACCATTTCAGGGCGGGCGTAACGGGGAATCATATTTGTGCCTTATAATTATTTCGCTCGCTCTTTATCCTAAGCCAGTTAATTTGCCAAACCCTCATTACGTTTTTCCGCCGCCGCCCAGTCTTTGGGCAAGTTTTTGGCGGCAATCATAAAACTGCAGGCCGATACAACAAAGGACAAGCTCACCCAGGTCATGGAAATACGAATGGCATGAACTTTCCCGTTTGCGGGTTCAAACACGTCAACCAATATACCAACAATTGTCGGGCCACCACCAAGGGCAATGATGTTTAGAATAAGAAAGAATAAGGCTGTCGACATAGCCCGCATGTTGATAGGTGCCAAGGTTTGGGCGATGGCAAATGATGGGCCAAGGTACATGCCAAGGAAAACCACAAAGACAGTGATAACGGCCATATGCGCCCATACGGAGGGCACCCAGAATGACAAGATAGCTAATGGCAAGGCGCACATAACGGTAATGGCTGGGATTAGTGCATAGGCGCGCACATTATTATTGCGCTTGGCAAAGCGGTCAGCCAGATACCCGCCCAGCCATGTACCAAACCCGTAAGCAAACATATTGATAAAGCCGAGGGTGAACATCATGTTCTTAAACCCGACAGGTTTTTCAGTACTGCTGTCAAAGGGTAAAAGATAGTCTATTTGCCAAGTAGAAAACGCATAACCTGCAAATGATGCAAAGGCGATACCCAGACACATTGCCCACCAAGAGGGGATAGACAGGAGTATGCCCAAGGCTTTGCCAAATGGTGGGGAAGGTGGTTTTTCGCCTGTTTCACTGGTTTCTTGTGCGCCGCGCTCTGGCTCACGAATGACAATGCGGACAACGACTGCCAAGCCGACACCCACAATACCGAGCCATATAAGAAGTTGGCGCCAGTCAAACCCAGAGCCAGGATTGCCAAGAGCTATACCCGCAATAAAATAGGCAAAGCCAAGCCCAATGGGAATACCGAGGGCATAAATGGCCAGTGCGCCGCTACGTTCTTCCTTAGGGTATAAATCAGAAATGATGGAATGAGACGGCGGACTACCGCCCGCCTCACCAACGCCCACACCAATACGGGCGAGGCCGATCTGTAAAAAGTTCCACGCCATTCCGGTTAGCGCCGTAAACCCGCTCCACACTGCCAAAGATGTGGAGACAATATTTACC
>JALSHM010000424.1 GCA_026982235.1 Robiginitomaculum sp.
GATTTGGCAATTAGGGAGGCCATTCATAAATATCTTACGGATTTTCCGGGTATTGGCCGTCCGTTCATGGTAAAAGGTGAGGCATTACGGGGTCTATTGGTTATGGGCAGCCACTGGGTGATGTATTCATATGATGACAATTTTGTCTATATCCATCATATAATCGCGGCCAAAGAATTAACCGCGCGTAATGATAGGAAAAGCGATTAGTTCTTGTAAGGGCGGCGCTTGGCTCTTATGTCAGGCACATGACAAATTTAGCTGAACATCCTTCCAATACCCGCCGGGTTTTTGCGATTATATCTCACCCCGATGCGGGTAAGACCACTTTAACGGAAAACATGCTTTTGGCGGCTGGGGCTATTCATCAAGCCGGGCAGGTGGCCGCACGCGGCCAGCGCAGACGCACCCAATCTGACTGGATGAAGATTGAGCAAGAGCGCGGGATTTCTGTGTCCTCATCTGTGATGACCTTCGAACATAGAGGGCTGGTGTTTAATTTATTGGATACACCGGGGCATGAAGATTTCTCCGAGGATACCTACCGCACCCTTACCGCCGCTGATTGTGCCGTTATGGTATTGGACGCGGCCAAAGGTATAGAGCCGCAGACCTTGAAACTGTTTGAAGTTTGCCGTTTGCGCGACATTCCTATTATCACATTTGTCAATAAGTTTGACCGCGAAGCCCGCGATGTGTTTGAGACATTATCCGAGATTGAAGATAAATTGGCGCTCGACGTAGTGCCCATGCAATGGCCGTGCGCCAGTGGCCGTAGGTTTAAGGGCATGGTTGATCTGGGCAATAATTTGTTTTTGCCGTTCAATGCGGATGGGGAACATGGTGCGCCTATGGAATTTGGTAGCGAAGACATGGCGGCCTTTATAGATGACCCTGAATTATGGGAGGAGTTTAGCGAAGAAGTAGATCTTGCCCGCGAATACGGTGCATTTAACGAACAGTCCTTTAATGAAGGCCATATGACCCCAGTTTATTTTGGCTCAGCCCTGAAAAAATTCGGCGTGTTACAGTTGATTGACGCTTTGGCGAAATACGCCCCAGGGCCGCAGGTTGAAAAATGTATAAAGAATGGGCAAGAAGCTACAGTCGCCCCGTCCGACAAAGCTGTTTCGGGTTTTGTGTTTAAGGTGCAAGCAAATATGGACCCAAATCACCGCGACCGGGTCGCGTTTTTACGGCTCAGTTCCGGCGTGTTTAAGCGCGGGATGAAGCTGAAAAATACGGAAAACAAAACCATTTCCGTCCACAACCCAATTTTATTTTTTGCCCAAGACAGGGAATTGGCAGAGCGCGCCTATGCGGGGGATGTTATTGGTATCCCCAATCACGGCGTGCTGCGGGTAGGGGATAGTTTGTCGGAAAGCGGCAAGATTAAATTTGCCGGCATTCCAAATTTTGCGCCGGAGCTTTTGCGCCGCGCGCGGTTATCTGACCCGCTCAAGGCCAAGCATTTACGCAAGGCCTTAGAGAGCCTAGCAGAAGAGGGGGTTACGCAACTGTTCAAGCCTGCCATGGGTTCGGACATGATTGTCGGTGCGGTTGGATCGCTACAGATTGATGTCATGGCCGAGCGTATCAAAACGGAATACGGGCTAGAGGTGGTGTTTGAGCAAAGCATGTACCAAGTGGCGCGCTGGGTTGTTTCCGACGACGGGGCGGCTCTACAAGCTTTCATCAATAAAAACCAAGGTGCTATTGCCGAAGACTTGGACGGCGCCCCGGTATTATTGGCAAAATCCCAATGGGACATCAGCTACGCAGCCGACAAAAACCCGAGCCTACGTTTCTTGAAAGTCAAAGAACGTAGTTAGGGGGTGTTAGTTGGATAACCGAGCAGTTGGTGGGAGTGTTTTGTTTGTCAATCTCCCTTCAGTCTGGCAATCTTGTCTCTTAGCGCTGCCGCCTCTTCAAATTCTAGATTTTCTGCGGCGATGAACATACGTTTTTCTAGGTCAGCTAGGACTGCACTTAAGTTCTCTCCAATAAACGCTACGCCGTCTTCGGCAACTTCACTAACATCCGAATGGGCGTATTTTTTCTTGAGCTGTCCGCTTGGTGTATAGCGGGCGGCTTCGTCTTTGATTTGGTCGGCGGCTCTTGTGTCGCCGACTATATCTGCAACTGCGGTGGTGACAGATATTGGGGTTATGCCGTGTTCCTTATTATAGGCGATTTGGATTTTACGGCGGCGGTCGGTCTCGTCCATAGCGCGCTGCATGGAGCCGGTGATTTTATCGGCATAGAGAATAACTTTGGCCTCACTATTGCGGGCGGCACGACCAATTGTTTGTATCATGGAGGTTTCCGAGCGCAAAAAACCCTCCTTGTCCGCATCCATAATGCCGACAAATGCGCATTCAGGAATATCGAGGCCTTCGCGTAAAAGGTTAATCCCGATCAGAACATCAAACACGCCAAGTCGTAAATCGCGGATAATGTCAATGCGTTCCAAAGTGTCGATATCCGAATGCATATAGCGCACTTTGATACCTTGGTCGTGCATATATTCAGTTAAGTCTTCGGCCATTTTTTTGGTCAAAGTCGTGACTAAAGAACGGTAGCCCTTTGCCGTCGTCTTGCGCACTTCGTCGATAACATCATCCACTTGCGACGCCCCGTCCTTGGCTACAGGGCGGACTTCAACAGGCGGGTCAATTAGCCCGGTGGGTCGGATGATTTGTTCGACAAACACCCCGCCCGTTTGATTAAGTTCCCACGGGCCTGGTGTGGCTGAGACAAATATGGATTGGGGGCGCATGGCGTCCCATTCTTCGTGGCGCAGCGGGCGGTTATCTATGCAAGACGGCAGGCGAAAGCCAAATTCCGCCAGCGTGGATTTTCGGTTCATATCGCCCTTGGACATGCCGCCAATTTGCGACACGCTCACATGGCTCTCATCCATAAATAGCAAGCAATTATCCGGTAAATACTCGAATAAAGTGGGCGGCGGCTCGCCGGGGTTTCGCCCGGTGAGATAACGCGAATAGTTTTCAATCCCCGAGCAATGCCCGGCGGCGGCAATCATCTCTAAATCAAACTGGGTACGTTCGGACAGGCGTTGTGCTTCTAGGAGTTTACCCTCGGCTTCAAATTGTTTTAAGCGTTGATCCAACTCGATTTTTATCTTTTTGGCGGCGGACTGTAAGGTCGGGCGCGGTGTGACATAGTGGGAATTGGCATAAATACGCACATGTTCCAATTTGCCTTGGCTCTTGCCCGTAAGCGGATCAAATTCGGTGATAGTATCGACCTCATCTCCGAAGAAATCTATCCGCCATGCCTGATCATCAAAATGCGCCGGGAAGATTTCGATGGTATCGCCACGCACCCGAAATGTGCCGCGTGCAAATGCAATATCATTGCGGGTATATTGCATAGCGACCAAATCCGCCATCAATTGGCGTGGGTCGAGAGCGTCACCAACCGCTACATCTGTCGTCATTTCCGTATAGGTCTCCACCGAGCCTATACCGTAAATACATGATACAGATGCGACGATAATCACGTCGTCCCGCTCTAGCAAAGCCCGTGTTGCCGCGTGGCGCATACGGTCAATTTGTTCATTCACACTACTGTCTTTCTCGATGAATGTATCGGTGCGCGGGACGTAAGCTTCGGGTTGGTAATAATCATAATAGGACACAAAATATTCGACCGCATTGTCCGGAAAGAAGGCTTTAAACTCTCCGTATAACTGCGCCGCCAAGGTTTTGTTATGGGCCATAATCAGAGCCGGACGTTGGGTCTGCTCAATCACCTTGGCCATGGTATAGGTCTTGCCCGAACCCGTCACGCCGAGCAAAACCTGCTCCCGCTCCCCGTCATTTAGTCCCTTACAAAGCTCCGCAATCGCCTGGGGTTGATCGCCCTTAGGTTCAAATGGGGACACTAAGCGAAACGCCTTGCCCCCGTCCATCTTCGCAGGCCGCTCAGGCCGGTGTGGCACCCATTTTTTCTGGAGCGCTTCAAAGGCGGCGGGCGCTTCGCGCATTTCAGATAGTTTTGTCATGGGGCTAAGATAGGCGGTTGAGCGCAGATTGCAACATAAAGGGAACACAAGACAGGGGTCTGCTGACATGTTTTAGATTTTTGAGTGTAAAGTTTTTATGCCATATGTGTTGAAAATTTTGTCTGAAGTCATTACGCCCATATCGTGGACTTTCGCACTGGCAATAATGATGCGGTCAAAGGGGTCTTTGTGATGATAGGGAAGTTCATTGACCAACAAGGTCACGGCTAAGTTAATATCAAGCATATTTATACCGTTTGCAGAGAGAAGCTGGACGGCACTTTTTACGTCGAAATCCAATTTGCCGAGGGAGCGCTTCAGCCCTAATTCCCAAACCGAAGCTACGCTTAAATAAAACAAATTTTCTGGATTTTCAAATGCTTGCCGCGCTTGGGGTGTGAGAGTTGGCGCGTTGATAGCTATGTCAATAAAGGCACAACTATCCAATATCCATTTCACGACGTGAAGCCTTCCATAGTCTCAGAATCGTGCGGGGCATCGACTTGTTCTTGGAGTTTCGGAACAGTCGTTAAAATCAAGTGCTTGCCAAAGCCAAGACTGCGTTTGTTTTTATCCTCATTGTAAGGAACAATTTTGGCAATAGGCTTGCCATATTTACCAATGATAATGCTGCCACCAGTATTACTGACTTTAGCAATTAAATCTGATAGGTGAGATTTTAAATGTGCAATATTTATCAATTCCATAGCGTTCTCCTATGGAATATATGGCACAATATCAGATGTTAGTCAACTATTCATGACTAAGATATGACTCTAACCCCGCGCCCCAAATAGCGCACTGCCGACCCGTATATGGGTTGCGCCGAATTCTATGGCGGTTTCAAAATCACTGCTCATGCCCATGCTTAGTTTGCCTATGCCATTGCGTTTGGCGAGCTTGGCGAGAAGCGCAAAATGGGGGCCGGGGGCTTGGCCACTGATGAGGGTGCCTGCGGGCGGTATGCACATGAGACCTGTCGGGTGCAGGTCGTAGGTTTGGCGCAGGGTTTTTATGAAAGTGTCTAGCTCGCTCGGTCGTATGCCGGATTTTTGTGGCTCTTCACCTGTATTGACTTGGACGAAAATTTCTGGTGTGCGTCCGGTTTTATTCATGGCTTTGACCAAAGCTTTGGCGAGTTTTTCGCGGTCTAGGGTTTCTATGACGTCGAATAATGCACAAGCGGCGGCGGCTTTGTTGGTTTGCAAGGGGCCTATCATACGCAGTTGGATATTGGGGCGGGCATCAGAGAAGCGGTCTTGCCAGCGGGCTTGGGCTTCTTGGACTTTGTTTTCACCGAAGACTTTTTGGCCTATTGTCAGCATGTCCGCAATGCGACTATCTGGTTGCTGTTTGGATACGGCGGTCAGGCAAATATCGGCAGGCGAGCGCGATGCTCGCTTGGCGGCGGCGGCAATCCGGTCTAGGGTGGCAGCGTGTAAATTTTTTATATGGGTACTCATGGCTTGGACATATACCGGAAATGACAAGCTCGCAAGAGCGGCGACGCGGCTTTATGCGTCGCGTGTCCGTCCGTGCAAAATTTCGCCCTTGATGTTTATGAGCGACCCGCAGCGCACGCCAGATATATTGCGCATAGCCCGGAATTTACCCGAAGGTACGGCGCTGATTTACCGCCATTTTGGGGCAGGGAATAGGGTCGGGATTGCAGAAGAACTTCGACAAATTGCATTTGCGCGAAACCTGCAATTCCTTATCGGGCAAGATGCGGATCTGGCCGCCCATATTGGTGCGGACGGGGTGCATTTGCCAGAGCGTGCATTGGGGCAAGGAGCGGGATTGCGGGCGCGTTACCCAGATTGGTTGCTAACGGGTGCGGCGCATTCGAAACAAGCTGTGAAGCATTGCGCGAAGAACAGATTAGATGTCGCCATTCTTTCGCCAATATTTCCCAGTGAAAGCAAGAGTGCAGATCAGCCTATAGGCGTGGAATTTTTGGCGGATATGGTCAAAACCATGCATATTCCTATCATGGCGCTGGGCGGTATTTCGGCGGTTACGGCAGCAGAGTTATATGCAATCGGCGCAGCTGGTATAGCGGGTGTTTCTATGTTTGTGAGCGCATATGACCCGTAAATACCTTGCCCAATTAGCGCAAATTCACGCAAGTGCCTTTTCGCCCGGCTGGTCGGCGGCGACGTTTGCGGCGCATATGGATTTGGCTAGCGATGATATTGTGGATATAGTAGCGGGTGAGGAAGTGCGCGGTTTTGCACTTATGCGCACTGCCGCAGACCAATCTGAAATATTGACGATAGTTGTCGCCCCTTTATACAAGCGCCAAGGTCTAGGCCGGATAATTTTGGGCAGAGCAGAGGCACGTGCGTGCGAACGGGGGGCGGACATTATGTTTTTAGATGTTGCCGCAGACAATCTTGCAGCGATTGCTCTGTATAACAATGCTGGCTATCATCAATACGGCACGCGCCCCGGTTATTATCGGCGCGAAATCGACGGTAGGCTTGGCCGCGTTGATGGGTATTTGTTTAAAAAGCATTTAGCTTGATAATACTGCACATAACACTTAGAGTGATTCCAATATGTCAAATGAGTCTATAGAAAGCCCGATAGAAATCCTGTGTGTTGAGAAAGGTCTGCGCATGACCGGACAACGCCGTGTGATTGCGCGTATTTTGTCCGAAGCCGATGACCACCCGGACGCGGAAGCCGTATACCGCCGCGTGTCGCGCATAGATAAGAAAATATCTTTGGCCACAGTGTACCGAACTTTGCGTTTATTCTCTGAGACTGGTATAATCGAAGCCCATGATTTTCGTGATGGCCGCGCCCGATACGAGGCCGCCGACAATGACCACCACGACCATTTAATCGACTTGACCACGGGTGATGTCATAGAATTTGTCGATGAAGAAATCGAGCGCCTGCAAGAACGCATCGCCAAGAAACTAGGTTATGAATTGGTAGACCATAGATTGGAGCTATACGGACGCCCTTTGAAGAAGTAATAATATGCCTCCCCCACAAGAGGCGGAGGAAGGAAAAAAGGAAATATCCGCACACAAATAAACACAAAACATTTTCGGTGCTGTTATAGTTGGCGCGAATCAAACAGGTGGTGGATTACTATGGCAATTAGATTTTCTTCGGATTTTGCGAAGAATATTACGGACAAGGCTATACACGCGGCGGTGCTTGATACCGTGACGGCCTTGGCTGGAGCTTGCAAACAGATCTCGCATATATGTGCCCGTGGCCCGCTAGAGCAAGGGCTTGGGGTGGAAACGGGTGCAGCCAATACGGACGGGGACGCGCAAAAGGCTTTGGATGTGCGTAGCGACGAAATAATCACAAAGGTACTAGAGACTGCGCCCGTGGCTTATTATGCCTCCGAGGAGCAAGACGACATTGTCATCCTGGACGCGGACAAGCCCCTCGCAGTTGCATCGGATCCGCTGGACGGGTCGTCTAATATCGACACTAATGTATCTATCGGCACGATTTTTTCTATTTTTGAGACTAACGACAATGCGGCTAGCAGTTTCCTGCGGCCTGGTTCGGAACAAATATGTGGTGGTTTTTTTGTTTACGGCCCGCAAACCACTTTGGTGATTACGGCAGGGGCGGGGACGCAGACCTATGTGCTTGACCCGGACAGCGGAGATTTCGAACTGGCGATTGCCGATATGAAAATCACACCCATGTCGACGGAATATGCCATTAACGCTTCCAATCATCACCATTGGGACGCACCTATACGTGCCTATATTGAAGATTGTTTGCTCGGTGCAACCGGGCCTTTGGGGACAAAATATAATATGCGCTGGGTTGGGTCACTTGTGGCAGATGCTAACCGGATTTTATCACGGGGCGGCTTGTTTATGTATCCAAGCGATGACCGTGACGGCTATAGCCACGGGCGCTTGCGCCTGTTATATGAGGCCAACCCGGTCGCATTTGTCATAGAACAAGCAGGCGGGGCGGCAACTGACGGAACCCGCCGCATTCTCGATGTTCCGCTGGGGACATTGCACCAGCGTGTACCTTTGGTGTTTGGATCCAAACGGGCGGTGCAGACACTTGGAAATTATCATAAAAAACAGGATCAATTATGAGCGCTACACATGATGAAATGGCCAATGCCATTCGTTTTTTGGCAATGGACGCAATCCAGGCCGCCAATTCCGGGCATCCGGGCGCACCCATGGGCTTGGCCGATGCGGCGACGGTACTTTATACGCGGCACTTGAAAATAGACCCAAGCGACCCGACATGGCCTGACCGCGATAGATTTGTGCTGTCGGCTGGTCATGCGTCCATGTTGCAATATGCGTTACATTATCTGGTCGGGTTTGAAGACATGACCATGGAGCAGATTAAAAATTTCCGCCAGTTTGGCGCGATTACCGCTGGGCACCCTGAATATGGTCATGTGGACGGGGTGGAGACGACAACTGGGCCGCTGGGGCAGGGCATTGCTACAGCGGTCGGCATGGCGCTGGCGGAAAGGATGCAAAACGCCCGTTACGGTGATGATTTGGTAAGCCATTATACCTATGCCCTTGTTGGCGATGGTTGCCTGATGGAAGGCATTAGCCACGAAGCCATAGACTATGCGGGCAATGCTAAGTTGCGGCGTCTAATCGTCATGTGGGACGATAATTCTATCACTATTGATGGGGCGACCAATTTGTCCACCCGCACAGATCAACTCGCCCGTTTTGAAGCGTCTGGCTGGCATATACAGGCGGTAGACGGGCACGATGCGGACGCCATTGACGAAGCCATAACCAATGCCAAGAAATCCAGCCGCCCGTCATTTATTGCCCTGAAAACCGTTATCGGCAAAGGCGCACCCAATAAATCCGGCACCCACAAAGTCCACGGCGCACCGTTGGGCGCTGAGGAGATCGCCGCCACCCGCAAAGCCTTAAATTGGGATGCGCCTGCCTTTGAAATCCCGGATAATATCTTATCCGCGTGGCGCACCGCTGGTGCCCGCTCGGTTGATGAACGCACAGACTGGGAAGCCCGCATGGCGGCTTCTGGTCGGGCGGAAGAATTTGAGGGCGTGAATTGTAGTGGATTGCCCAGCAAATTACGCATTGGCATCAATGAATTAAAAGCACAGATTAACAAGGATCAACCGAAAATCGCTACACGTAAATCCTCGCAAAATGCGCTGGAGGTGGTCAATGCCATTTGCCCGCATACCATTGGTGGGTCTGCGGATTTGACGGGTTCAAACAATACGCTCACGGACGGTATGGGCATTATTAGCGCTGATGATTTCTCTGGCCGTTATATTTATTACGGTGTGCGCGAACATGCTATGGGCGCCATCATGAACGGTATCGCTCTGCACGGTGGGTTTATTCCCTACGGCGGGACGTTCTTTGTTTTTGCTGGTTATATGCTGGGTGCCATGCGTTTGTCATCGCTTATGGGACTACGGGTAATATATGTGCTGACCCATGACAGTATTGGTCTGGGCGAAGACGGCCCAACCCATCAGCCCGTTGAGACTTTGGCGGCCTTGCGGGCCTTGCCAAACCATAATGTAATTCGCCCGTGCGATGCGGTGGAAACTGCTGAGGCTTGGGAATGCGCTCTGGCCGAAGACACGACGCCAACATCCTTGGTGCTGACCCGTCAAGGTCTGCCAACTCTCCGTACGGAGCGCAATGATGAAAATTTGGTCGGCATGGGCGCCTATGTACTCCGCGATACCGATGGTGGGCGCGATATTACTTTGTTGGCTACAGGTTCCGAGGTGTATTTGGCGGTGGAAGCGGCGGAAAATC
>JALSHM010000425.1 GCA_026982235.1 Robiginitomaculum sp.
CATAATAATAAAGCCCATGGATTTGGCTTGCCGCATTACGGCAACACCCTCGGTTAAGCCGCCGCATTTATCGAGCTTGACATTAACGGCGCGGTAGCCTGCCTCCCATAGTTTTTGCAAATCATCCCGCGTGTGTAAGCTCTCATCAGCGCATAATATGGGGAGGGCGTCTGGCGCATTGTCAATCTGGCCAAACTCTTTGGCCGGCAAAGGTTGTTCAATCATTATCACAGGCGCTTGGGCGAGGGTGGATCTGAACTCTATCAACTCGTCCGCAGACAAAGCTTCATTGGCATCAATAATCAACTGCGCGTCTGGCCTAGCATCTAATACTGCCAAACATGCCGGGAGGCCGTCCATACCACCGATTTTTAATTTGAGTATCGGGTATTGGCTCGCATTTATTGCGGCTTGCGCCATACGCTCTGGGCTATCAATGGACAGGGTGTAAGCTGTGGTGCGCGGGCGCGGCTGCGGCAGGTTTAGCATTTTCCAAACTGGTTCTCGTGATTGCTTGGCTTTCAAATCCCATAAGGCACAATCAACCGCATTACGCGCCGCACCTGCGGGCAATAAAATTTGCAATGCTTCTGTATCAATTTTTGATTGAGTATTGCCAGATAGGCTTTGAACTTGCTCTATGACAGACTTGGCCGTTTCATTATAGCGCGCATATGGGCGGCATTCGCCGCGACCAATATATGTGCCATCGCTAATCTCAACCAACACAACATGGACTTCACTAACACTACCGTGGGCGATGCGAAAACTTCCCGCCACAGGCCATGTTTGCGCATTCACTTTTATTTGATACATTTTATGCCCTTTTCCTTGACCTTTGCTCTTAGGATTTGCACGTTAGTATCATGAGTTCAAGTGTACAAAATAGCCATGAGGCTTATCGGCTGGAAATCGACGAGGGACAGCTAATAGTCAAAGCCTTTGGGCAATGGAATTTGCATACGATAAAATCAATTGATGAAGCCTTGAAAGCAGATTTGGAAGCCCTTGGTTATGGACTGGTAAAGTCAAGTGGCGAAGACTACGGTGTTGATGACGATGAATTTGGCGGGGTCATTTTCGACTTCAAGGAGTTGGAGAGGATTGATACTGCAGGCGCTTTCATTCTTGCACGCGCTATTGGTTGCCATGATGGTTTGTGTCGGATGTGGCGTGTGAAAAATGCCACATTAGGGCAAAGAACGCTGATCCAGACTGCCGCAGAAGCCCAGGCTGGAGTTGCCGTCTTGCCACCACTTCCTTGGTATGACCCACTAACACGGCTAGGTGAGGGTTTTTTGCGCGGCATTTCCGAGACGTATAAAACCATCTCGTTTTTCGGATTTTTTATGACTGTTCTTGGTAAAATGGTTGTTCAGCCCCATAGGATTAGGTGGAAATCTGTGGTTTCCCATATTGAGCGCGTTGGTCTTGATGCTCTACCCATTGTTGCAGTGCTGAGTTTCTTTATTGGGTGTGTTCTGGCTTTTATGGGAGCCGATTTGCTCGAAGCATTTGGGGCTAAAGTCTTTGTTGTAGATCTCGTCGGAATTGGTGTCTTGCGTGAATTTGCCGTCATCATTACCGCGATTCTCATGGCTGGCCGGTCAAATAGTGCCTTTACTGCAGAGATAGGCTCTATGAAAATGCGCCAAGAGATAGACGCTATGAAAGTTATTGGGCTGAATGTTGGTGAAACGCTTGTAGCGCCCCGGGCGTTGGCTTGCTTGGTTTCAACGCCGATTTTAACATTCTTTGCTATGGTTTCGGGTTTGCTCGGCGGTATGGTTGTTGCTTGGTCACAAGGTATATCGCCGATATTATTTACGGCGCGTATCACCGAAGTTGTTTCTATCAACCATTTTTGGGTGGGTATTGGAAAGGCGCCTTTTTATGGTTTAATCATTGCGATTATTGGCTGCCGCCACGGTCTTGCGGTTGGTGGTTCGGTTGAATCCTTGGGGAAACGGACAACGACCAGTGTGGTGCAAGCCATATTTGCCATCATTATGCTGGACGCTATATTTGCTATGTTATTTTTAAAGATGGGTGTGTAATGTCTATCGTTGATTATGATAAGCTGGATTTAACCGTCCCGGTTCAAGCCATAGACATTAAGTCCCAATTCGGTTCGAATGTAATCCATGATCATCTCAATTTACAATTAAGGGCAGGGGAAATCCTTGGTGTAGTTGGTGGCTCAGGCAGTGGGAAGTCCGTGTTGTTAAACACTTTGCTGGGTTTAAAGTTACCCGATGCGGGCATCGTGAAAATATTTGGGCGTAATCGTCAAAACCTAAGCAAAGAAGACTTGCGAGCCTTTGAGACACGGGTTGGGGTGTTGTTTCAGGGCGGTGCGCTGTTCTCGTCATTGAATGTGCGCGAAAATGTTATGGTGCCACTACGCAAACACACAGACTTACCTGTACCGCTTATGCGCGAACTGGCGGATATGAAACTTAATATGGTGGGTTTGCCACCAAAAGCCTCCACTTTGTTTCCATCAGATTTGTCGGGCGGCATGCAAAAACGGGCAGGGCTAGCGCGGGCATTGGCTCTAGATCCGCAAATGCTGTTTCTTGATGAACCTACTGCCGGGCTTGACCCTATAGGTGCAGATGCATTTGATGATCTGATTTTAGAACTACGTGATGCGCTTGATCTGACGGTTTTCATGGTTACTCATGACTTGGATACATTGTTTAAAACCTGTGACCGCGTGGCTGTGCTGGTTGATAAACATATTGCTATTGCCGAACCGCTGGATAAAGTGGTTAAATATGACCATCCATGGGTGGCTGAGTATTTTGGCGGGCCGCGTTCTCGTGCCGCCGGGATAAAAGAGCAGAAACTAGCGGAGCCAAAAAGAGGGCAGGTATAGACATATGGAAAGTAAAGCAAATTTCGCTGTTATTGGTGCATTTGTCCTTGTCTCCTTATTTGGCATTGTGGCATTTTTCTCCTACATAAGCGGTCGGCAATTTGATAATGAATATGATCATTATATTGTTGAATACACCACCCCTCCGCGCGGCATTGCAGTCGGCAGTGAGGTGCGGTTTAATGGTCTGAAAATGGGAGAGGTAACCAAGACTATTCTTGACAAAGATGATGCAGGCAAAGTGCTGGTCTATATTCAAGTGCAGGCGGACACGCCTGTTCATATAGACAGTTATGCACAAAATGAGCCACTTGGCTTGACCGGGCTTAGTTATATCCAGCTTTATGCAGGTAAATCGGGAAAACGGTTTGATTTTGAAGCCCTTGGCGATGAAATCCCTCATATTGAGGGGCGCGGCTCTACCTTTGACAATCTCCTTGGCGGGAGCGAGTCTGTTTTAAACAATATCAATGTGGCGCTTTCTCGTGCAGTTTCTATTCTTAGTCCAGAGGCTACCGAAGATTTGCACGAAATATTGGCTAATATCAATACAATCACTGGAAAAGTAGCTGATGTCGATATAAGTAGCGAGCAGGTTGAGGTGTTCATGAAAGCTATTGAGCAGGCTGCTTTGGATGTGTCTATTGCCTCTTTAGCAGTTGATGCTTCCGCCAAGGACGTGTCGAAATTGTTGCAAAGCGACGGTGTTAATAACATTTTGGTGCAAACAGAAAAATCTCTCTCGGCGGTAGAGGCGGCACTCAATGAATATACTTTGCTGGCAAAAAATGGCCAAGAATTATCCGATGAAGCCCGAAGGACAATAGAACAGTTCGGAACCACTGGATTGCAAGACTTGTCTTTGGCAATGGCGGACCTTAAGACACTTATTGAAACCTTGAACCGTGTCTCCGAAGACCTAGAACGCAGTCCGGTCGAGTTTATTGTCGGTGAGAAAAAAGAACTAACGGAGCTACCGCAATGATGGAAAGAGCAAGATTATCAAATGGATATTTGTCCGGCATAGCTCTATTATTGTTGGCTCTGCCTTTATCAGCATGTGTTTCTGTCCTACCTGAAGCCAAGACCGCACCGACTATTTACCGCCTCAATATACCCCATGGTAACGATACGATTTCATTGGACAATACTAAGGTAATCAATATCGAGTTTCCACAAGCTCCAAGAGCCTTAAGCGGTACAGACATCGTTTTGTCACCCGATGGGCGTCGTTTAACGGCAGCAGCAGGCGCATCTTGGGCTGAGCCAGTACCCAGTCAACTCCGCCATATCCTGATTGATATTTTAGCACAGAACGGGCGCATTACAGGGGTGATTCCCAAAGGTGGCACCCGCGCCCCATATCGGCTTAATACAGAAATTCGTAGGTTTGAGGCAGTATTTGACAATGGTGAAGATGCGCCACCAAATGCATTGCTACTGCTCAACGTGACCTTAACCGATACCAATACACGTAAGCTAGTCGGGACACATACTGTTAAAAAAACCGTTCGTGCCCGTGCAAAATCTGTCAGCTCTATAGTGGACGCGCAAGATAAGGCCACGAATGCGGCCATGCATGATATTGCTAAGTGGTTGGACGGTATGGTCGGAAAACGCCCTAGATAAGCCGGCTCAAGAACTTTGCTTAGCGCGAAAGGCTCTAAACCCGTCCATAATTGAGTGCGGCGTCGCACAGGAGGTAGGCGCGTCCTTTTTCGCTCTCTAGGCGGGTGCGGATGGCCTCGCGATTACCCGCCAATAATTCTATTGTCCGGTCATAGCGGGAGGCGAAGATTATTGCTTTGTCGCTTAAATCATCATCAACGGCTAAGGTTTTCACCAAATGCTCAACCGGGTTTTTCAAGCGTAAACCGACACATTTACTCATGGCAGTGTGACCCGAAGATACGCGGGCATTTGTGGCCTCTATGATGCAGCCCTCATCGACAACCGCATTCGCGGATAGGCCAAGTTTAGCCAGGTCTGCAATAAGTATTTCATCATCAGTAGGTGGTGGATTTGGGTTTAGGGGTTTGGGGGCAGCTGTGTTGACTATATCTAGCGCAGAAGGCTCATCTCGCGAACGCTGCCCTCCAAATAATCCACCAAATAAACCGAATTTGCCTTTGTTCTTTGGCTTAGATTTCTTAGGCTCTTCAATTGGTGCCGCGCGGCGCACAGCTTCATCGCTAGCCGATACTGCCGATTTCACGACTTGTTCGGGAATTTTGAGGGCATCTTTAGGTGTGATAGCGGGGTCGGGGATGTCTACAGGTGCATTTACCGGAGCAGGGGCGGGAATAGACTCAGGTGTCAGAGTTTCAGGCTTAAGGGGGTGAGGCGGCAATGGCTCGACGGATTGCCGGATCATGTCGGGCTCAATGAGATTATCACCTAAATCCAGCGGTGCAAGCTCAGGGGGGGTGTCTTTTGTGGTAGCTTGCTTTATTTCGGGAATTGGTTCCACTTGGATGGGTGTAGTCTTTCCCTGTTCTGGCTCTGGCTCTAAATTTATGATTGGTTTGAGCATCAAGCGTGTGCGTTTACGTTTTTCTTTAGGTGTTTTTTTGACAAGGTTCTGCGTTTCATCGGGAATATCCGAGGGGACAAGCTCAAGAGATTTACGCTCCTTATGAGCGATGCGAGTTTGCAAGTCGGCCATTTCTTGTTCTATGCGGATAATTTCCTTGCGGGTTAGCTCCAAACTGTCTTGAACACGTTTGGCGGCCATATCGCTAATGCTTTGCGCATGTTCTGTTGAGTATTCCACCATATCGCGCATTTCATCAAACCGAGTTTTGACGGCTCCATCTGCCAGTGAAGCGGCGGCGGCGAGGGCTTCGATGGTTTCCTTGCCGGATTTGGACGCATTAGATAAGCTCTCAGCACTGGCTTGAGCGGACAAGGATAAATCCCGCATCTTGACAAGCCGCTCTTCCATGCTGGCACCAAGCGCCGTTTGTTCATCGCGCAAATGTTCGATCATTGCAGTTAGCTCGCCCGCATGTTTTTTGTATACTTCGTCAAGTTCTACGGAGCGTTGCCGTATGATGTCACCGAGAGATTTTATATCTTCATGACTGGCGCTTAGTGTTGCGGAAGCTTGCACGGTATTGGAACGAACGATGTCAGAGGCTGTATTGATTTTAGCAGTGGCACCTTCGACGCTGATGCGGGCTTCTTTGATTTTTTGCTCGGCGATTTGTACTGACTTAGCAAGATTGTCTGTGTGCATTGTCAGGTTTTTCGATAATGAAACCATGCTCGCATCTAGAGAAGCCGTCATAGACTTGAGGGTTGCGTTTTGGTTCTCGATTGATGCATTGATTTTATCAATGGTCTCCCGAGAGCCTGCATTGGTTGCATCTAGCGCTTGCGTTTGGTTTTTAATCACATCTTCCATGGAGGACAGGCGCCCAATAGCGGCGTTAAGTTTTTCATTAAGGTCGTCGACTTGTGCGGCAATGGCGCTGGCCATTACTTTGCTTTTGCCGATGACGGCATCATCCGGCGTACTCATCGCATTTGCAGTTTGGGCAAGGAAATGGGCTTCCTTGGATATTGCGGCTAATTGTTTGAGTGCATAGCTCGCCAAAAATATCAAAAGAGCTGGTCCAATGACTAAGCCAACAATTGCGATCCATTGCAAGGGCGTATAAGACTGCCAATTAGCGCCTATGTTTAAGACGGAAAACAAAAACCCAGCAATGAGGAACAACCATAACAAGGTAGCGGCAATCGTAAACTTTTTGACCCAGCCAAATTCTTGAGTGTTTTCAACGGTTTTCGGTGCGCTTACAGATGAACTCACCAAAGCTTCGGGTAAATCAGGCGCCTTCGTTGGTTTCGTCGGGGCAACAGGGTCGGTTAAATTCAATGTGTCAGCGGTCTTGTCACGCGTTAGGTCGTCACTGATGTCCGTTTCAATACTAGTTATTTTCATTATCTATCTGCCATTTTTTTGAATTGATAGCATTTTTATTCTCGTTAGGGAATTATTTGTGTATTTACCTTATACTGCAAGAGACTAAGGGAAAAGGTTAAACAAAAAATAACTAAACCTTAGCGGTGTGAATTGGAAAAAGGGGGGCCTTATGGCCAAAGTAATGACGCGCTTAAGTGCGCAAGAGCAATCATATTTGCGTATGGGACTGCAACAGCCGGGGGGCAAATTACCCCTGTTTGATAAGCTAGGGCAAGAAATCAGCAGTAAGACGATACTTTCTTGTGTGGATAAGGGCTATGCCGAAAGATGGTTTGCCAATCCGTTAAAGCCGGAATGGCTAGTTTGCCGATTGACGAAAGAGGGCAGAAGTGTCGCTCTAACCAGATAATCTAGCTTAGCCAATCATACGCAAGATAACTGAATTACTCGGCTTTTCTTCATCAGATTTGTCCTGTTTTGGTTTAGCCTTTAAGCCCAAGAACATAAATGCGATCAATAAACTCGCTTTAAGTAGCCATTTTAAAGTGTCCATTTTATCCCCGCCTTTATGTATTTGGTGAATTACGTTTCTGGTTGCATCTATAGCAATTCGACATCAATATACAAGAGCATGTAATCCCAATTTTACGCGATAAAAGTGAATAGTTGTTAAGGTGGGCCGGGGGTAATACGGTAAACAAGCAAAACATTTTCCGAATCAATGTCAATTTTTTCCAGCCATGGCGGGGTTTCGCCTGCGATGAGTTTTGCCAACAAGCCATCGGGGCCGTATCTGAGCATCATATTTGTTTCACTACTCTCGCGACACGCTATGACATATTCGGCTTTCATGTCCGACACGGCTTTCTGGGCGGTGGCTTCGTCTTCAATAAACATATCAAGGGCGGCCAATATACCACTTGTATTTCGGTGATACGGCGCAGACGTTACGCTTAAGTTGGTGAACTTTAGTATCGGAGCCCCAAGATCAATTTGGGTGAGGGCTGTGCCTATGGGAAGCGTATTCAGTTGATTGAGTACAGCTTGGCTTACGCATCTAGGTAAATCTGGGTCAGCTTCCTTTTTGTCATCAGTTTTGAAAATCATGCCAAGTAATAAGGGTAAGGTCACTGGAGCCAATCCAATCAATATCAATAAACGGACGAATATCATTTTGGCTCTGGGTTGAAAATTTCCAGCCCAAATGACTAAACGAATGATAACATAGCTTGCCAAGGGAATAGCCAAAGCATTGCTCACAAACATCAATCTAGTTTGCACCAATCCAGCCAATAATGTAAGCAGGACAAAAATTATCATTGTCCGCTCGGTGAGCGCGTTGGGACTAGAATTGGATTTAACTCGTAAAAAATAGCCAATGCCTGCAAGAATTGGCATGAAAATCGCCGCCACTCCGGAGGTAATGTCTTTTGTGAAAAACTGTATAAAATTCCCGGCTTCACTAACATTTGACAGCCATATTTCCACAAGGCGTGGGTCAAGATTTGCATAAGGCCCCTCTAAACAGTGCGGATATAAAACAATGGTGGCAGCCAAAGCTATGGTGCCGAGAATACCTGCGATGAAAAACCGTGAAATTGGCGCTTTGAATGTCTTGCCGACAAAGCTTAAAGCCCACAGGATTATAGCTACGGCAAGGGTTAGCTGTGTGTAAACGACGGACAATGCGTCACAAGAAGGTGTAAACCACCTCGATGGTGGGGCGCTGATGAGCAAGCTGACCACAGTGGTGGAGGCCATTGCGAGGCCAAAATACCGTAGTTTTTGTGTCGCCATATTTTCTGCAAACACCCAAATCAGGACAACGGCTATACAGGCTGCTGCAACATAGGGTGCACTTTCGATTCCGACATATAAGCCCAGACCGCACAAAATGCCTGCAAAAATCATGTTTCTTGATTTGTCCGTCGATGTAATGACAAACCAGCATGTCGCCAGTGCCATGACGATTTGCAAGCTGTGATGGTCAATCCGTCCCATGCCAAATTGCATAAAAACACCAAATGACAATATCAACATACAAGATGTGATAATGGGTGTAGCGCGTGCTTCTATTAACTTTTTGCTCAAAGCCGTTGCTAAATAAAGAAAAATAAGAAGCAAAATGCTCGGATAGGCAATGACGGTAATAAGCTCTGCCTTAGCCTGCCCAAAAATTGGGGTGAGGATTTTAATAGGCACACCAAGTAAAACATCAGAAATTCGTGACCAGTGGGAGTAGAGCGGATCTACGGGATTGAGCCTATATTGGTGCATGTCAAACCAATTTTGACCATTCAACCAGTCCCGCACCTCCACCATACGCATATAATCATCATTACTCTTTAGCTCACCCAGAAGCAGGCTTGCGCTATTTCGTGTCCATGCGACATATAGAAATAACACCCAAATCAACCAGACACTGCCGTGGCGCTCAATCAAGTATTCGGCGCGTGGGGATAAATTATTTGAGCTTTCCGTCCTAGATTTACTCAAGAGAAAGCATCGCTTTCTTTACTGGCGGCAAGTTCGGGACGGATTAGAGGTTTGCGGGTAGCATACATAATTAGGCAAACTAGAGAGAAACTCACAATTAGTATTATACTATCTAGTTCCGTATTAAGGCCAACTTTGAATATTGTCGGTGTAGGAAGGGCGGAACTATCATATCCAACGACTGCGGCGGCGAACATATTATTGGCTGCATGCATACCAATAGCGGATTCTAAGCCGCCATCTATATAGGTCAGTACACAAGCAAAAATGCCAAAGAGAAAATATCCCGACATTGCCACCCAGATAGAATGCTCTTTTACGGTCTCGGCGACTTCAGGATTTCCAAGATGTAAGGAAGCAAAGGCGGCGCTTGTAATGACAAAGACAATCCATGGGTTTTTAATATATTTACCAAGACCTTGGTTAAGATAGCCGCGCAGGGCGATTTCTTCCGTAGCTGATTGTAGTGGAATAAGCAAAAGCGTTATCGGCAAATATTTCCAGAACCGCGATGGATCAAACACTAATTTGGCTTCATTTAGTCCGGTAATATGGGCACCAATACTCATTATAGCTGCGACTCCCCAAAGCACCAGCATGGCAAAGACCATGCGTCCCCAACGGAATTTATAATGTGCGGTGTGCAGGGATAATATTGAGCGTTTCTGCACATATTTAACACCGAGCCAAAGGCCGATAGCCATAGGCGGGAACATAAGGAGCATAAATAAATAAACCAGAGCGCTTTTGGATAGCCAGCTATTTAGCATTTTTGCATCTTC
>JALSHM010000426.1 GCA_026982235.1 Robiginitomaculum sp.
CCCCGTTGAATAGCGTATATTTGGGTTTATATGGCCAAAGAGATGGTGCGGTATGTTTTGCATTTCTGCCATTGTCGGCCTGGCAGATAATATTTGTAATTCCGCATAAACCTGCAAAGCATCGGCATTGATAATCTCTGCCCCTCGCCCGTCTAAGCTCTGTAGACTTTGGGCGAGTTTTACCGCATAAGCGCTTTTCCCGCTGGCCGTAGGTCCTGCAATACAGTAAATCGTTTTCATAAGATAGGTTTTAACCATGCAAAACCCAAATAGCCAGACTGGTTCGCTAAACAGTTTAACATTTGTACTTAAACAAAAAAGCGCGGCAGATTTTAAGCTGCTCGCCAGTTTTTGCGCTGAAACCCCAGATGTGCATATGAAAAGCGTCCAAGTTTTATCTGATGACAAGGCCGTCGATATTATCATTACAAATGCGCCTGATAACTTACGGACGCGTATTGCCAAAGCCTTTGCGGGTAAGACATTAGCCGCTGACTTCTGCCTACAGCCCACAGAGAACCGCAAGAAAAAACTCTTGATATGCGATATGGATTCTACGCTTATTGGGCAAGAATGTATTGACGAGCTTGCAGATTTTGCAGGTGTCAAAGACCATGTATCCAAGATAACCGAACGCGCCATGCGCGGTGAATTGGACTTTGAGGCGGCGCTCATAGAACGGGTCTCACTGTTAAAAGGACTTTCATTATCCGCACTAAATGATTGTTATAATGAGAGAATTACCCTGAATGCAGGGGCAAAGGTTTTGGCGGCAACCATGAAAGCCAATGGCGCCAAGACAGTTATAGTTTCGGGCGGGTTCACATATTTTACGCGGCGGATTGCCAAAGCCGCAGGATTTGATACCCACCAAGCCAACACTCTGCACGACGACGGCAAAGCCCTGCTCGGCACTGTTGGTATGCCCATATTAGGGCGGGACGCCAAAAAGCAAGCCCTGGAGGCACACAGTAAATCTATAGGCGGCGCGTCCGTAGCGCTATCCATAGGCGACGGCGCCAATGACCTAGCCATGATAACCGCGTCCGGGCTGGGCATAGCTTACCGCGCCAAACCCATAGTCGCCGACGCCGCCCACTGCGCCATAAACCACACAGATCTAACGTCGGCCCTATATTTTCAAGGCTATAGGGACAGCGAGTTTGTGAGGTGAAATACAAGTCCCCCACCTTGTCATCCCGGGCTTGCCCCGGGACCCCGCACTTTAACCTAAACATTGAGGTCTCGGCTCTACACCGCTGAAGCGGCTTGGCCGGGATGACACAATATAGGGGATATATCTAGCTAAGCCTCAGGTTCTAAAGAATAAAACACGGGAACACCGCCTCTGTTCACCAATATCAAGATGGCTTCCTCGCTTTTTGCGGCGGCGTTCATTTTTTTGCTGAAGTCTTCTGTGCCCTCAACTTGTTCTTGCGCCACTTCCATAATGATATCGCCTTTGCGCAGCTTGCCTTGGGCGATAGATTTCAAGCTCACTTTGGTAATGCGCACGCCTTTAACCTCATCGTCAAGGCGCATACGGGCACGGAGTTTGTCGGAAATCTCCTCGACCGTAATGCCCATAACACTACCAGTGACGGCTTTATCGTCCGTCTTGGGTTTATCACCACCTTGTTTTTCGACTTTTTCCTCTAGGCGCTCTATAACTACGTCCAGGGATTTACGTTTTTTGCGGCGGATAAAATCGACTTTTAAGGGCGCATCTATTTCGGCCTCAGCTATTATCCGGGCTAATCTACCGGAGTTTTCCAGCTTTACACCCCCCAGGGCCGTGATCAAATCGCCGCGCTTTAAACCCGCTTTTTCCGCCGGGCTATCCGCATTGACCGAGCGGATAAGCGCCCCATAAGGCTCTTTAAGTTTATAGGCTTTAGCTATGGATTTATTGACTTTTTGCACCCGCACACCAAGAAAACCACGCCGTGTTTCGCCGTATTCCCTAAGCTGATCTACCACGGAACTGGCCAGGTCTGCGGGAATTGAAAAGCTCAGCCCCACACTATATCCGGTCGGAGATACGATAGCCGTGTTCACACCGACCACATTCCCGTCCATATCAAATAACGGGCCACCAGAATTGCCTTTGTTAATGGCAACATCGGTCTGGATAAAGTCGTCATAATTGGTCATGGACATTTGGCGGTGGCGGGCTGAGACAATCCCTGCGGCCACGGAGGACGAATAGCCAAGCGGATTGCCAATAGCTATCACCCACTCGCCGACTTTGGCCGAATCTTCGCCCGCAAAACTCACAAACGGAATGTCTTCCCCGGCTTCTATTTTCAGGAGGGCTATATCCGTAGACGGGTCACGACCAATCAGCTTGGCTTCATATGTAGAGCCATTTGGAAAAGCCACTTCAATTTCATCTGCACCCTCAATCACATGGTTATTGGTGACAATATACCCGCTCTTATCAATGACAAAACCAGACCCGAGAGAGCGGGCAATCCGATTTTCATCACCACCGTCCCCGAAAAAATCATTGAATTTCTCCAAGGGAGAGCCTTTGGGGAAAGCCTTATTGCCCTTGTTAATTTCAATGGTCTGCGCCGTGGAGATATTCACTACTGCTGGCGATAATCGCTTCGACAATGCGACAAAATCATGTGGTCTTGTCTGCACAGTGTTTTTGGACGGGGCTTGTTGTGCCAATGCGGCAGCTGGTGATAGGGCGAACCCGCTTATTGCTAAGGCCGTTAAAAAAGGACGTAAAATCATATTTGTCTCCGATATGCCTGCACGATAGCGGAAAACAGGCACAAAGAAAGCTTAAAAAACGCTCATAATCGCGGTACTAAAAAGAGAATTAGAGCCAAACCGATAGCGGCAACAAATAACCCACTGTTTCGAATCCGCCCCTCAGGCATGTCCATCATCTCACGCATAACCCGCTTCATACCCCGAGGGAACAGTGTGTACACGGCTCCCTCGATTATCATGGCACCACCAATAGCGATGACAAGGACAGTGACCCAAGCCGGCATAAATTATCTACCCTTTTGGTCGTCCAGATAGCCCAAGAAATCACTATCCGGCGAAAGCACATATGTTGTACCCTTGGACAAGCCTTTTTTATAGGCTTCCATAGAGCGGTAAAAAGCAAAAAACTCAGGATCCAGATTAAAAGCGTCCGCAAAGATTTTATTGCGTTCGCTGTCAGCTAGACCTTTGATTTTCAAGGACTGTTCCTCAGCTTCGGCAACGGTAATCGCCGCAGTTTTGTCGGCAGTCGCCCGAATTTCGCGAGATTTCTTTTCGCCTTCCGCACGTTTTTGCGCGGCTTCCTGATTTCTCTCAGTAATCATTCTGGCAAAGACACGATCCGCATTTTGCTTGGGCAAGTCTGCCCGCATAATCCGTACATCGATAATCTCAACACCAAAATCATTTTCCGGTGCATTGGCCGTAGCATTTGTAATGGTCTGAATTTCAGTCATCAATTGTGCGCGTTTGCCAGAAATAATTTCTTGCGTATTGACGCGGCCAAGCACGTCACGAAGGGTTGAGTCCATAATAGACTGCAATTTCAGTGTAGCGCCACGTTCATCTTTGAGGGCTTCATAAAACTTGGTGGCATCGACAATCCGGTAACGCACAAATGCATCAACCAACATAGGCTGTTGATCGGCAGCGAGGAGTTCAACTGGTTGGAGATCAATTTCCAAGTTTCGCCGGTCAAGAATGACGACTTTTTCCCAAGGTTTCTTAAATTTCAGACCCGCATCAGCTTCCTCACCCCAAGGGTTAGAGATTTTTTTAGCTTCACCAAATTCAAGAATGAGCGCCTGCTCCCACTGCTTTACCGTGAATGTACTAAATACAAGAACAGCAAGGGCAATTGCTATTATAACAAATAATGATGTAAGGTTTTTCATTATTTTCCTCCTTTGCGTTTCAGTTCGTCGAGGGACAGATACGGCACTACGCCCGAGTTTTGTCCATCGAGCACCATCTTGTCAGCGTTCTCATACACCTCTTCCATAGTTTCCAGATACATGCGTTGGCGTGTCACGCGCGGTGCGGCTTTGTATTCTTTGTAAACCAAACGAAAGCGTTCAGCTTCACCTCTTGCCTCTGCCACTTCCTTACCACGATATGCTTCAGCATCTTGTATGATCTTTAGCGCTGTACCCTCTGCTTCGGGAATGACCTTGTTTGCATATTCTGTTGCTTTATTGATAACAGCTTCTGCATCTTGCGTCGCATTCACAACATCGCGGTAAGATTCGACAACTGCAGGCGGCACATAAGCTTTTTGGAGTTGCACCTCGACGACTTGTACACCAGCCTTATATTCATCCAGAGTTTCTTGCATAAGCTTTTTTACGGCTGTTGTCACAGTCAGACGCTCTGTCGTCGTAATACCCTCTAGGGCATGATTACCAATAACCTCACGCATGGCACTTTCGGCTACGGCTTGCACGGCTTTTTCGGGATCATTGACCTCGAACAAATATTCCTCAAGATTGTTAATCCGCCAAAGAACCGAAAAATCTATCTCGACAATGTTTTCATCACCTGTGAGCATTTCGCTTTGTTTGACATTACCGCCAATATTTATCTGCTTAATCTCGCGGGTTTTTTCTTTGATATATGTTTCGATCGGGACTGGGAATTTGAAATTCAAACCGGCCGCCACTGTACGCTGATATTCACCGAACCGAAGAACCACGGCTTCTTCTTGTTGGTCAATGGTAAAAAACGTACTTTTACCGACCAAAAGCACTACGCCAATGGCAATTAACAAAGGAACGCCGCCTAGCCCACTGCCTTTGCCGCCGCCTGAACCACCCGAGCTACCGCCGAATTTATCTTTAAATCCGCGAATGACATTATCCAGATCGGGTGCTTGTTGTTGTGGTCTGCGCGGTGGTTTACGTCCACCACCATTACCACCACTGGCGCCCCAAGGACTATTGCCCCTGCCGCCATTATTCCCGCCAGAACTTCCCCCGGAACTACCCCATGGACTTTTTCCTTCAGACATATTGTCTCCATATCTAGATTGACCCTATATGTGGCGGCAATGATAGAGAATTTCAAGTGTTATCGGTCTTGTTATGTATAGTTATATTCAACTATCGACGTTCAAACACTTTCACTGTGAACGGATAATCGTCTTTTGGGCCTTTAGCATGGGGTATTTCGGAAATTTGCTTCCAATCCGCCGCCTGTACCGCCGGGAAATGGGCATCGCCTTCTATCATTACGTCAACCTCGGTGATATACATGCGCGTGACATATTTTAGCGCCTCAAGATATACTTTCGCGCCGCCAATCAGCATGATTTCGTTTACCCCCATAGCCCCCGCAAGTTCATAGCCCCGCCCAATCATAGAAGGCAAATCGTGGAATAGTTCGGCCCCCTTGGCCTTGTAGGTCGTGTCGCGCGTCAGCACCAAATTAGGCCGCCCCGGCAACGGAAATGGCAAACTTTCCCAAGTCACTCGACCCATTAAAACCGGCTTGCCGAATGTCGTGCGCTTAAAATACTGTAAATCCGAAGACAAGTGCCACGGCAAACCACCATCCACACCAATCACCCCGTTACGAGACTTCGCGACGATAAGGCTTAGATGTGGATTGGTGGACATTTTGGGGCTTTCTATTGAAATAATGTTATAAGTTCATATTCTAGGTGAGAATTTCAACAGTTTCTAAACCGCCACCTTGCCAGCAATGTGTTTATGTGGCTTATATCCCGTTATCTTTATATCATCAAAAGTGAAATCATACAAGGACTTAACAGCAGGGTTTAATGTCAATGTCGGGAGGTCGTGCGGCTTCCTACTCAATTGTAGTTTTACTTGCTCAAAGTGATTTGAGTATATGTGGGCATCGCCTAATGTGTGGACGAAATCGCCGGGTTCTAGGTCGCAAACCTGCGCCATCATATGGGTCAGGAGTGCATAGGAGGCAATATTAAACGGCACGCCGAGGAATATATCAGCGCTACGCTGGTAAAGCTGGCAGGATAATTTGCCGTCTGCCACATGAAACTGGAACAGACAGTGACAAGGCGGCAGAGCCATGTCGTCAACTTCCGCCGGGTTCCACGCCGAAACTATGTGCCTGCGGGAATACGGATTGGTTTTAATGGCCTCAACAACCGCACTCATTTGGTCAATCACACTGCCGTCTGCGGTCTCCCACCGGCGCCATTGCTTGCCATACACCGGGCCAAGGTCGCCGTTTTCATCGGCCCACGCATCCCAAATTTTGACGCCGTTATCTTGCAGATATTTGACATTAGTATCGCCCGCGAGGAACCAAATTAGCTCATGAACAATAGATTTAAGGTGCAGTTTCTTGGTGGTTAACATGGGAAAGCCATCCGCCAGATTAAACCGCATTTGATGGCCAAAAACGCCGCGCGTTCCCGTCCCCGTGCGGTCAGAGCGGTCAACCCCCTCCTCCATAACACGTGCTAAAAGTTCAAGATATTGTTTCATAATCTATGCCATACGCGATTCGCGCACATGTGACTATAGGTCATCCACCACGGCCAGCATGGCGCCCAGAACATCTGCGCCTAATTTTGCTGCGCGTGCAGGTGACCAACCATATTTTGGATCCGGGAGGTCGGCATTGTCCTTGAACGGCATTTCTAGGGTCATGGCGAGGCATCCATAGGTTTCGGCCACATAATTGGTGGCATAGGTCAGATTAGCCTTGCCAGGCGGGGTTAAACCATAACCAACTTTGGTCTGAAAATCCGGGCTAAACTGTTTATAGGCAGTTTGGAAATCATCCAGCCATTTTTGGCCTTGTTTGGTGAAACTTGGCACACCCTCAGCCCCTGCAATAAAATTATAGGGCAGAGCTTCATCCCCGTGTACGTCCAGGCAAAAATCCACGCCTGTTTCTTGCATTTTATTCATCACCAAAAGCACTTCGGGCGAACGCTCCATGGTCGCCACGCCCCATTCACGGTTGAGATTAGCCCCACAAGCATTGGTGCGCAAATGCCCCCGACGCGCACCGTCAGGATTCATATTCGGCACCACATAAAAAATGCATTTTTCTCGCAAAACCCGTGCAGTTGGATCATCATTATCAAGTAAGCGCGACAAAAACCCTTCCATCCACCATTCGGCCATAATCTCACCAGGATGTTGGCGGGCATCAACCCACATGACCTTTTTACCTTTGCCTGGCCTGCCAATGGTCAATAAGTCCAAATCTTGGCCGTCCAGCGTCTGCCCGAGTACGCTGGCACGCACATCCGGGTGCATCTGGCATTCCGCAATCAGATCGGCATGGCGTTCCATGGAATAAGGGGCAAAATAAGCGTAATAAACCGCGCCATATTCCGGCGTGTGTTCTATAATCAATTGGCCGTCTTCATAGCGCGTGGGCACCAAAAACCATTCTTCACGGTCATAGCTGGCGCGGGCTTGATAGTTTTCCCATCCCCCCGTAAAGGCTGCGCCTTCTGCGTTCTCAATGGTCATCACACAATCCAATCC
>JALSHM010000427.1 GCA_026982235.1 Robiginitomaculum sp.
CGACTGATTGTCCTTGCGGATTTCCAAGCGGATATTGTCCGCCTTGTCCGCAGAGAGTACGACAATATTGCCGCCGTCAAAATTGTGTGTGATTTGCATATTCCCAACCTTTTTGTTATTCTTATTGTTCAAAGTCTTGTGGAGAATTAGCAGCCGCGAGTATTGCGCTCGGTATTTCGGGGGTAACAAGCCCTATCCAAAACACCCGCCATTCCCCACTAACCTGCATACCCTCGCACATTTTCATGTACCAATTATTAAAAGGATTGTCATTTCTGGAGCGCCAAAAGAAAACAGGCGTATTTTCCCGCACAACGTGCCATATATCGCGGGCAATCCCCTCGCCTTGCGCTTCTTGCGCCACCCAAAACTTACTCAGATATGGCAAGCCAGCTAGCTTTGTGAGAATAGCCCCGCCTCGGTAATTTTCTTCATAGAATAATTGCGAGAATGGGCGTTCGAAGTAATCTGCACACATCTTACGTTCAAAAGATGTTTCTATGGACTTTTTCAGAGCCGTCATGTCCACACCTTTATAGGCTTGGGTATGCCGTATTTTTGCCCCGCGCCGTAACAATGTACCCGCACCCTTTACCGTAAACAGTTCAGACAGTAAATTAAGCGGCGAGACAATGACATATGTACAAGCACTATCGGCAAAATTCACCAAGGTTTCCACCGTCTTTAAAAACTTTAATTGCCCTTTGCTCAGTTGTTCCTTTGCAGGTAAATGCTGATTCGCATCCACATTGACAACCGCCAAACGCTGACCATTGATTCGAAAACCGCCGGATGCTTGTAGAAAAATAATTTTTGCCGGGTTCAGGCGCTCCACCAATTTTTGCAAGTCAAGCCCCTTGCCCTGTTCTGTCATTTCCAAAACAACAAAACGACCGTTATCCGCATGTTTGCGAATTTCAGAAAAAAATTGATAGGAGGCACAATTAAGCTTGGCCATTTTTATCTTTGCCCGCTCAAGCGCTTTCGATAAGCGCTCACTTTGGAACCGGACACTTGATTTGTCTTTACTCAAGGCTCCCACCACCAAGACAGGGGTTAAGCCCAAATTATATAATATTTTCAAATCACTCATCAGGGATTCAATCAATGGGCTTTTTAGGCATTTTGGATCAACTAAGATGAGCGCAAACCGTTCCGGTTCCAAGTTTTGGAATATCTTTGCATAAAAGCTCGCTTCGCGCTCCGACCCCACCGCGATTAAGCTACGCAGTACCGTTTCTCGTAACGAATCGTTGTTGGGCATAACGTCCTCTTAACCGTAAAATCAACCAGCATCCCCTTTTGAATAATGGCCTTACTTAAAGGAAAATCAAAACTTTAAAAGCACCATTATAGCTTCTTGTCATTTTTCGTTAAGATAGTGCCAATCTCGGCAATGGTTTCAATTTTAACAAGATTTCCCTGTGTCATAAACTTGTAAAACTTATATTTTTAACATAAGGCAAAGTGGGGCTTATTAACAATAATGGAGACTATCATGGCAAAAGCCGCAGACTATATTGACAATGTAAAGAAATATGACAGCAGCGCAGACGAAGCCGTCGTGCAGAAAATTTGTAACTATCTTGGTATAGCCCTGACCAATAGAGATTCGTCTTTGGTATCATGTTCAGATCAAACCGAGCTAGACCGGGTCATCAATGGGTTTTGTGCCAAAAAATTGGGCATGGATGCCGAAGAAGCAGCAGCTTGTTGCAAAACTGTTTGTGAGACCATGAAGCAAGACCGGATGAAGTCCCGGGTTACATTCTATTATTTGTGCGCAAAAAATTGCGGTAAATTAAGCGTGTTTGGTGGCTAATTACCCGGATTTTGCAATATTAACCGCCCCTACTGGTTCAGTGGGGGCTTTTTTTTGATTAGCCAACACTGGTTTTTTAGTCAAAGGTCGCTCACAAAAATACCAATCCGTATATTGATATAGCGGGTCGGCCTTAGCCATTTTCTCACGGTTTGCCGCCGCTTTTGAGGTCATGGGTGCTGATACAATAACATTATCACCAGGTTTCCAGCCCTCTGGCGTAGCAATACCATTTTCATCAGAAGTCTGCAAAGCCGTGACTAGGCGCAAAATTTCTTGGATCGAACGGCCATTGGTCATAGGGTAATAAATCATTGCCCGTAATTTTGAGCGAGGGTCAATAACAAACATGGCTCTTACAGGTGTCGTTTCAGAAGCACCCGCATGTATCATGCCATAACGACTTGCCACCTTCATATCTATATCCGCAATTATCGGAAACGGGATATGAATACCGAAATTGTCTTCAATATTACGCTTCCAAGCGATGTGCGCGTAATGAGAATCCACAGACAACCCCAATAACTCACAATCTAAATCGGCAAATTTATGCGCATTGACAGCGAATGCCATAAATTCGGTTGTGCAAACTGGTGTGAAATCTGCTGGATGCGAGAATAAAACCAGCCACTTACCTGAATAATCAGACAATTTACGCCGGCCATCGGTTGTGAGGGCATCAAAATCTGGTGCATTTTCATTAAGCCTTGGCATTTGACTCTTTGAACTCAGT
>JALSHM010000428.1 GCA_026982235.1 Robiginitomaculum sp.
ATTTTTGCATCTTCAGGACTGGTGCCAGTTTTGAGGAAATATACCAGCGCTGCAAATGAAATTATTCCCAATAGGCTAGCTATGCGTATATTTGTTTTGCCAGCCTCTTCAGACGATTTGTCCCGGAGTATATAGAACAATAATGCAGCAAGTGAACCAAGTATGATGGTTGCCAAACCTATAAGATAGTCAAGTCCAGCACCTGCACCCGATTGCGCCTCCATCATTGCTTCCATAGAGTTTGGGTCAACAATCATACCGATAATGGCCAAAGGGATACCAAAAATAAACTGACCGTAAAACCAAAGCATAATAGCAAACCAAAAAACGGCCAGCCATGTCCACCAGCGTGTATCACTACCGGGATATTGATTAAAGAAAGCCTGAATCGGCGTTTGTTTTTGCTTTTGATCGTGTTGCGACATAAAGAATCCCCTCAGGCGGTTTTGCGATATCCTAGGGGGCAAACTTGAACGTATCAATCAAAAACCGCCGCCCGGAGAGGGGCGACGGCCTAGTTGCTACGACTGGACTTAACTGTTATGGACGGTAGTATGGGGAGCCATAGTCGCAATTCTCGATTTGCTCCGACCCCTGAACGATATAAGTGCCGTCATAAGGATTGCTACACTGTAGGACGCTGACCAATTCCGCGTGACCATGATGAAAGCCATCAATGATAACCCGCTGACACTGTGTCATAGCCTGATAACGCGCATAGGACGTGTAGCTCGGCTGGTAATAGCTATAGCGCGAAGGTGCCCAACGGTATCGACTATAGCCGGGTTGGCCAAAAATGAAGCTGATACCTAATGAAGAGCGGTAATTTGTCTGATAGCCATGATAATAGTCGTTCCAGCCAGTATGGTGTCTGTTATTCCAATAGGGTCTATAATTATTGTGACGTCTGGCTTGACGGCGCCAATACCGATCGTTGCGGTTGTTCCAGTGGCGCCTATCGGCGCGCCTGTGGTTGCGGTCATAGTACCTATCGTGGCGCCTGTGTGTTCGGTCATGGCGCCTTGAATCATGGCGATCAATTCTGCGGTGCGCACGCTCGTCTCGGCGATTGACACGATGAGAGCGATTGTCCCGGCGATGTTCACGGGCTTCGCGTTGTTGTCGTTGGGCACGCTCGAAACGACGTTGCCGCTCTCTATCATTTGACCAATCGCCATGACCTAACCTGCGATCAGTCCGCCAATTGCGCTCGCGCTGACCTGTGTGCTTGGCTTTCGTTCTTGATTTGCTGTGCGCCTTACGTTTGTCACGGGCACGATCCGCTTGGTATGTATTGTCGCGATTATATTTATTGGCTTTTTCGCCGGCATAGGCGCTTGGAGCAGCCATGATAGCCGGAATGGCGGTTGCAGCCATCAATGTTATAACGAATGGTCTTATCAGCCCATGGGTCAATTTGCGATGGGAAAAATTGTGCGGGGCTAAATCTTGCTTGGTCATAATCGACTCCTTTATTGCAGTTATCTATCTTTTAATCATTAGCTGTTGAAAGTTGTCTGAAAGGGGTGTTCATCTTGGGTTAATCTCGGTAAAGGCGATGTATGAGCGATACGGAAATAGATTTTGAACATATCAGGCAATATCTTGGTGATGATATAGAATTGACCAAGGAAGTTTTTGGCTTGTTCAAGAACCAAGTCGAGATGTGGGTGCGCGGCATGGTCGCAGACGCAGACGACGAGAGTTGGTGCGCAATTATGCACTCGCTCAAAGGGTCTGCCCGGGCAGTTGGTGCCCATAATTTGGCGGTATTATGCGAGAAAGGTGAGGGGTTGGTTGGCCGCAAGGGTATCGCTGAAATACGCGAAGCCCATATACACGACATTAAGTTCTCTATAGAGAAAGCACTCATAGAAATAGGTCGTTGGGAGTACCGCCAAACCCTTGCATCTATGCGTTCATAAGGTTAGGCTGTAAGCGACAGAAAAAAAGTTTAAATAAGGGAAGCTGATGGGTAAATTTAAAGAGAGCCGCGCACATATTTCTGTTTTTGGGGCACTGGTGCGGGCGCGGAAGGACTTTGGCGGGAAACGCGACGCAATCATTGATGCTGATGACCGGGTATTAACATATACAGATATGATCCGCGCTTCATTTGCTTTGGGTAGCGCATTAAAGTCCAGCACGAATGCCCGCGAAAAAATAGGTATTCTCTTGCCGACCGGGGCTGGTAGTATTTTGTCATTTTTTGCTTTGCAAACCATAGGCAGAATTCCGGCTATGCTGAATTTTACTGCCGGGGAACATAATTTGATTGCCGCGTTTAAGGCTGCTCAAGTCACTAAGGTGATTACCGCAAAAAAATTCATTAAAATCGGGCAGTTAGAGCCGTTAATTGAGAAACTATCTCCCCATGTGGAGTTTATCTATCTCGAAGATGTACGCGATAATATGACGGCAAAAAATAAAATAGTCGCTGTGCTGGGATCCGCATTTCCGTCCTTAATGGCTGCTAAGGTCTCTTGGAAGAAAACAGCGGTTATTTTGTTCACATCAGGTACTGAGGGTGACCCGAAAGGTGTTGCTCTGTCCCACGGCAATCTAGTTGCGAATACCGAACAGATTGTCGCGCATATCGACGAATTATACCCCGATACAGATGTAGCGTTCAATCCATTGCCGACATTTCATTGTTTTGGTCTAACTGGTGGCGCATTATTTCCGCTTTTTGCTGGGATTAAGGTGGCTTTATATCCGTCGCCTTTGCATGTTAAATTGATACCAGAGCGTATTAAAAAAGTCAGCACCACAATCCTTTTTGCCACAGATACATTTCTCAGCCGTTATATCCGTTCTAGTAAGGATGGGGATTTTGAGGGTATACGCTTTGCGGTTTGCGGAGCGGAGCAAGTCCGCGATGAGACCCGAAATTTGGTGCGCAAAAAATCCGATATGCTTATCCTTGAGGGCTATGGGGTGACCGAAACTGCACCTGTTATCGCGGTTAATCAGCCATCGGCCAACCGTTCTGGCACGGTCGGGCATTTCTTGCCAGGCATAGAACACCGCATTGACCCTGTGCCTGGTATTGAGCGCGGCGGTCGTTTGTTTGTTAAGGGGCCTAATGTGATGATGGGGTATATAACCACCGATAATCCGGGGGTCATTCAGCCAGTGGAAGATGATTGGCACGATACAGGAGATGTGGTCGAAATTGATGAAGACGGCTATGTGGCCATTCGCGGGCGTATTAAACGCTTTGCAAATATTGGCGGAGAAACTGTTTCGTTAGCAGTAGTGGAAAATTGCGCTTGTGCCGTTTGGCCGGACAACCAACATGTGGCATTGATAAAACCAGATCCCAAAAAAGGCGAACAAATCGTGTTGCTTTCCGATTGCCCGCAAGCTAACCGTACCGACCTGAGAACATGGGCGCAAAGCCATGGCGTATCCGAATTATCTTTACCAAAGAAAGTCGTAATAACTGATGAAATCCCGCTCTTAGGCACGGGTAAGGTGGATTATGCAGGCTCGGCCAAGAAGCTTGATGAGTTATTGTAAAATAAGTTGCAAGGTGGATGAGCCTTTCGGCCTAAGCCACCTTATAGCAAAGTAAAAAAGTGGGTTGTGCGAGACTACACAACCCACCTATGGCGCGCAAGGCGCTCTAGCGTCCCTTTAAATAGGCCAGCATAGTATCGGCGTCTGAGACTTCGAATGGGTCGGTTGGGCAATTATCACAAAAGCCTGCTTCGCTAAACATTTTAGTGATTTTGGTGTCTTCCACCAGCATGGAATAGCGCCAAGAGCGCATGCCGAAGCCGACATTGTCTTTATCGACCAATGCACCCATTTGGCGGGTAAATGTACCGCTGCCGTCGGGAAGCAAGAACACATTCTTGCGATTTTGGCTCAGACCCCATTGGTACATGACGAAAGCATCATTAACGGACAGGCAGATAACTTCGTCAATACCTTGGGCTTTAAATTCGTCGTATAATTCTTCGTAGCGTGGCAGGTGTGATGTTGAGCAAGTCGGTGTAAACGCGCCAGGCAGTGAAAATAAAACAACATTCTTACCCTTAAAAATCTCTTCAGAGGTAAGAGGTTGCCATTTGAATGGATTGTCACCGCCAATGCTCTCATCGCGGACACGGGTCATAAAAGTTACATTAGGGACGTGGGTAGGCATAGGATTCTCCATATTAGAATTGTTCTAAAGTTGATATAGGGGATGTGGTTCTTGATGCAAGCCCTAAAGAGAAAAACTTGTCCCACAACCGCATGAGGCTTTGGCGTTCGGGTTATGTATTTTGAATGCAGAGCCGATAAGTTCTTGCACATAATCTATTTCACTGTCCTTGAGAAACTCTTGAGATATTTCGTCAATCAAGATTTTTGCGCCATCTCGCTCAAGAACAAGGTCGTCTTCATTAGGGGTATCTGCGAAATCAAAAGCATATTGGAAACCAGAGCAACCACCACCATTGACAGCCACACGCAAGAATTTTTGCCCAGCTTGCTTTGCCATTATCGCATTGATTTGCTTTGCAGCAGATGCACTCATGCTAATATTGGCATTGTTCATGGTTTCGGTCATATAATACTACTTTTCTATTCAGATAGATTACAATATAGGGAGTAAAACGAAAAGGTGAAGTGATTTGACAAAATTTTCTCCCAAACAAGCTGTATTTTCTCCAAAGAGAGAAAGAGCCATATTTGCTAGCGACCCCGAAAAATCCCGTGGTCGAAAAATCGGGCAGGTGAGTAAATCTGAACGCACCATTTTTCAGCATGATAAGGATCGGATTATTCATTCAACTGCCTTTCGCCGCTTAAAGGGCAAGACCCAGGTCTTTGTTGCCCACGAGGGTGACACTTACCGCACGCGCCTCACCCATTCACTAGAAGTGGCGCAAATCGCTAGATCCATTGCGCGGGTTTTGGGCTTGGACGAAGATTTGGCAGAATGCCTGGCTTTGGCACACGATCTCGGTCACCCACCATTCGGCCATAGCGGCGAAACTGCTTTGCAAAAAGTCATGGCACCATATGGTGGTTTTGACCATAACGCCCAAACGCTGCGAATTATAGAAAAATTGGAAGGGCGTTACGCGGAATTTGACGGACTTAATCTATGTTGGGAAACCTTAGAGGGGATAGCCAAACACAATGGGCCTCTGATTGACGATAACAATTCCGAAAGCGATTTGCCGTGGGCGATGAAAGCGCTGGATGATTGGCGCGGGCTGGAATTGGATACATTTGCCGGCCCTGAAGCGCAGGTAGCGGCGCTTGCCGACGATATTGCCTATAATAATCATGATATTGATGACGGGTTAGGGGCAGGGCTGTTTTCCATCGAAGATGTAAGTCAAGTCCCATTAGTCGGGCGTGCTTTTGCCGATGTACGGGCCCGCTATCCAGATATTCCCCGTGACCGGCTTATACATGAAGTAATCCGTGATTTAATTGGCTATATGGTTGCGGATGTCCTTAAGGAAAGTCGTACACGACTCGCCGAGCATAATCCTAAAAGTGCAGATGAAATCCGCGCACTGAATCGACCTATAATAGCGTTTTCTGATGCATATAAGGCAGAGGACAAGCCTTTACGCAAATTTTTATTTGCAAATATGTATCGCCATTACAAAGTCAACCGGATGATGGGGCAAGCCGTGCGGGTGGTAGAGGAGCTGTTCGGCTTATTCATAAATGACCCGAACCTACTACCGACAGAAATTTATGCAAGATGTAGCGGTGAAAAATCACCCGAAACTGCACGCGTTATCTGCGATTATATTGCAGGTATGACCGACCGTTTTGCTATTGAAGAGCATAAAAAGCTATTTTCTGTCACGGGATATTTGTAAAGCTTTCGTTAACCATGTGGGGCGCATTCTGCTCCTTAGTGTTTATTGACCATACCGCAGTTAAAGTTATAGAAGTGCGGTATATTCAAGCAATTGTGCGATTCGCATTTGATGATTGTTTGGTACAAATTTTGAGGATGATACAATGGATAATGAACCACAAGATGCCTATCTCCCAGAAGCAGATGGCGAAACTATTCAGCCATTTGATGTACGCGAACAATCAGGCAATAGCGGCATGTTAAAGCTCGCAGGCGCATTTGTATTTTTGCTGATCCTTGCATTTGTAATCATGAAACTTTTTGCCTCAGGTACGAGAGATCGCGATCAACCCCCACGCATAGTCGCTGATAATGCACCTTACAAAGAAGTACCTCTTAACCGTGGCGGTGCGCAAACCCCTAATCAAGACAAAGAAATCTATCAAGTCTTAAACGGCACCACGACTGAAACCAAAGTTAAAACAGTGCCTGTAGCGGAGGAGCCATTGCCAAAGCCCAAGGCGCAATCAAAACCTGTGGCTAATGTTGTCATCAAAGAACCCGAAAGTACCAAGCCTACAACGCCGACATCCAAACCTGAAATCCATACTCTACCAAAACAAGTTTCGGGCAAATATGTTGTTCAGGTGGCTTCCTTGCGCAGTAAAAGTGAAGCCGAGGCCATGTGGGATAAGCTATCAGGCAAAAGTGGCACACTCTTATCTGCCAGCCATTTTGCCGATATTAAACGTGTCGACCTTGGGGCGAGGGGTATATATTATCGCTTGCGCATTAGCGGCTTGGCAGACAAATCTGCTGCCACCCAATTATGCCAAAAGCTAAAGGCGAATAAGCAGGATTGTATTGTAACTTTGAGATGACAATTAGTGCTGCCATATTTGCCTGTAATGGGCCTGAATTACTAAGCTCCGAAGCCGTGTTTTTTCGCGACTGTAATCCGTGGGCGTTCATTTTGTTTGGCCGAAATATTGAAACACCCGCACAAGTAAAGCGTTTGTGTGCCGATTTGCGTGAAGCCGTTGGTCGTGATGCTCTGATTTTTATTGACCAAGAGGGGGGGCGCGTACAACGATTATGCCCACCCCATTGGCGCAAGGCACCCTATGCATTTGATTTCGGCGATTTATATCATTTGGACAAGCATGACGCATTGCGCGCTATCTGGTTAAATTTTCGCCTGATTGCCGATGAATTACGGGCGGTAGGTATCACCGCAGATTGTGCACCTGTACTGGACTTACCTGTTTTTGGTGCTGACCCGATAATTTCCGATCGGGCATTTTCCCGCGACCCAATAGAAATGATAGACATGGCTCATGCCGCTATGGCGGGTCTTACTGCCGGTGGGGTGGTGCCTGTAATAAAACATATCCCCGGTCATGGCCGTGCCAAAGTAGATAGCCACAAGGCCTTGCCCATTATAACAGAAAGCTTAGCCGAGTTGGAGACAACAGATTTTGTGCCGTTTAAGGCGTTCTTCGATGCCCCCATGGCGATGACAGCGCATGTGGTATTGGCGTGCGTTGACACAAAAAAGCCAATAACAATTTCGCGTACCGGTTTTCAACAAATAATCCGGCAGAACATTGGTTATGACGGTTTGGTCATGAGCGATGATTTAGATATGAAAGCCCTCAAAGGCGATTTAACATCTCTCACAGAACAAGCTTTGGCCGCAGGTTGCGATATTGCCTTGCAATGTAGTGGGAATTTACCGGACATGGTCAAAGTAGCGAAGGGCTTAAAGCCCCTAAGTGGCGATAGTCTACGGCGCGCACAACAGGCAGATTATATGTCGGATTGTTTTGAAGCTTTCGATGCCCGAGCCGGGCTATCTGAATATACGAATCTAATGCGCCAGTTGGAAAAAACATCATGAGTGCGGATTTTCACGACGAGCTAGATTTTGAAGCCGTTGATGATGCTGTAGACGAAGGTCGTGCGCTTATTCTTGATATAGATGGCTATGAAGGGCCATTGCATTTGCTTTTGGAATTGGCACGGCGACAAAAGGTCGATTTATCACGTATTTCTATTCTCGAACTCGCGGATCAATATGTTAGTTTTATCAAAAATGCCAAAGACTTACGCATAGAACTTGCGGCAGATTACTTGGTTATGGCGTCTTGGCTAGCTTATTTGAAATCTCGCCTGATTTTACCGAAGGCCGAAGGCGAAGAGCAAATGCCAGAGGCCGAAGAACTGGCCGCGCATTTGGCGTTTCGCTTGCAAAGGCTGGATGCTATGCGCCGGGCGGCGGAAGGGTTATTCAAGCTAAAAATGGTGGGGCAAAGTGTTTTTGTACGCGGCGCACCTGAGGGCTTGCGTTCGCGAACGACACCGCTTTATCAGGCTGAGCTGTTTGATATGCTCAAAGCTTATGGCGAAACCCGTTCCCAAGCATCTATTCGCAATCATAAACTACCCGAGCCGCTTGTTCTGGCATTGGTCGAAGCCCGTCAACGCCTAGCCAGGGCGCTCGGCACCAATATGGAATGGCTCACTTTGGATGAATTACTCCCGGACGGATCAGATTTTGACAGGCCACTTCCCACAAAAACCATTCGCGCCAGCTCACTACTTGCTGGGCTGGAACTGGCTAAAGAGGGCAAATTAGAGATTAAGCAATCAAAACCATTCGCGCCAATATATTTGCGCAGTAAACCACAATTATCCGAGGATGAAGTATGAGCGAAGAAAACAAACCTGCATCAAGGGTCGAGACCGCCGCAGCGGGTATTGAAAGCGATGTTATCGACTTGAACGAACGCCTACAAACCCGTTCTGACGGAGAGAGTATGGAAGCCGATATGCGCTTGCTCGAAGCCTTGTTATTTGCCGCAGTGGAACCGATAGATATTGAAACCCTGCGCGAGCGTATGCCGGACGGTTGTGATGTGGGTGCATTGATAGCGCGGCTGGCACGTGATTATGCCGGGCGTGGTGTAAATTTGGTGCGTGTAGCAGAACGCTGGCGCTTTCAGACCGCACCGGATCTTGAGCATAATCTCGTAGATATTCGCGAAGCCCCGCGCAAATTATCCAAGGCGGCTTTGGAAACTCTGGCCATTATTGCTTACCACCAACCCGTTACCCGCCCCGAAATCGAAGATGTGCGCGGTGTGGCCGTGTCGGGCGGTACGATTGATGTGCTTATGGAGCTGGGCTGGATACGCATTCGCGGACGCCGCCGCACGCCGGGGCGCCCGGTCACATACGGCACTACGGAAAACTTCCTGGCGCATTTCAATCTCGAACAAATCACCGACCTACCGGGGCGCGACGATCTTAAAGCCGCAGGCCTGCTTGATCCGCGCCTACCAAAAGACTTCGAAGTCCCAACTCCCATGCTGTCAATGGACATAGACGAAGACCCCATAGAGGAAGAAGACGACGGCGAGTTTGTCATGGATTTTATGGAAGATGACAACAAACCAGGGTTAGATGATTAGAGGGAATATTCGTGTAAGCCTCTTTATTCTAAGAAACCGCTCACCCCTGTGTATACAGGGGTCTATCTTTGAGCTGTGCGTTTCATTTATGACACTGTGATGGATACCTGCATTCGCAGGTATGAGCGGCTCTAGTATTTTCTTGTGTAAGCCAGCACAACCCCGCTAAAATTTCAAACCCTTATTGCGTTTGTTTAGGCCGTTTAATATGTGTTCTGGTTTTTCGGCCAAGGTTCTGATTGGGATGAAAATTTCTGCTTTTTGTTTTTTGTTGGTTTCGTCTCTATAGCGAATGATGAGGGTAGGGCGCTTGCCTTGTGAATTTGATTTTGCATAATTCTCTATGGTGATACCGTCAATATACGCCCAAGCTATGATATTGAAATTCTCGGCACGGTTAACTTCTAATCCAAAATCATCGGCAATCAACACTGGTTGCTTATTGAACATTCGCCCAAGTGTTTTCAAGCATTTACGGCCAAATATGAGTGCCAAAAACAAACCAAGAAGTATTTGCGCGACCCTAGAATTGAGAAACGCTAATTTATTAGCAAAGCCTTGCATGAAGCCATATAGCGCAGGGAATAAACCAAGGCCGGACAATATGAGCATCACCCCAATCGCGGCCAATATAGCCGTTACCATGAACCAAAACTTGCTTATCTTTGGATAGACTTTGAAAGTTTTACTCATTCTGCACCCTTATTTGCACCTTGGCTAAGCCGGGAATTG
>JALSHM010000429.1 GCA_026982235.1 Robiginitomaculum sp.
TCAGGGCGAAAATCGACAAAGAGTTCGATACACCTATGCTGCATACAGTACGCGGTGCAGGATATCGCTTGCAGGTTTAACAAAGCTGCGCGACAATGGTTTCTATGCTCGCGCCTATAAAACGTTTGTTTAAAAATACAGTCTTTCGTCTGTCGATGATTGCGGCTGGCCTATTTGCTATGTCTTCGCTCATCGTGCTTGGCTATATTTATTTTGCCACAGTGGTTTCAGATCTAAACCGTGTCGATAAAGCCATGGAATTAGAGATTGAAGAGCTTTCACAAATTTATGAAATGAAGGGCCCGGTTTTTTTAAACCAGGTCATCTTTGGTCGTGCGGCACCGAAAGGCGCGAGTAATTTTGATAATAATACGTTTTATTTATTCGAATTTTATGACGAGAACGGCAATGCTTATGGTGGCGGAAACTTGCCCGCAAAACGATTTTTTACAGACCCAGAAAAAATACCATTTTGGAAAAAAATCCCGGGCTTGAAAAATAATAACTCGAGAGAATTTGACTATGTTGCTGCTACGTCTGAAGACGGTTCTAAAACCATAAGGAGAGCCAGGGGTAGACTGAAAGAGTTCTTACCGTCCGGCACAAAATTATTTATCGGCAAAGATGTGGAAAATATCATGGCGGCGGGCGAAAAAGTTACGCGGGCTTTGCTCATATCTATGGTGATGGCGATATCTCTAGGTTTAATCTCAGGCATATATATGTCGAGACGGTTTGCAAGGCGAATCGGTGCGTTTAATAAGCTTGCTACGGATGTACGCGCGGGTGATCTGAAACGGCGCGTGCCGCGTAATGAAAGTGGTGATGAGTTGGATGTTTTGGCCGAGCACCTCAATTCAATGCTCGACCATATTGATAGTTTGATGGTGGCTATGCGATATGCTGGGGATAGTATCGCTCATGATTTACGCTCGCCTTTGACGCGGTTGCATACACGTCTAGAGACAGCCGCTTCGCAGGTAAAGGATGAGGTCGCTAAAGAAGCATTATACAAAGCTTCGGAAGACGCAGGTCAATTACTACGGACATTCGAAGGCGTACTGCGAATAGCTCGGTTGGAAGCCGGAGAGCGCCGCGAAATTCTAGTGCCTTTGGATCCAAGCCTTGTGCTGGAGGATATTGCAGAATTATATGAGCCGTCTTGTGAGGATACAGGGCTTGACTTTGCTTTGGAAATTGAAGGTAAGCATATCATTCGGGCTGATCGTGGTTTGTTGTCACAGGCCGTATCTAATTTGGTCGAAAATGCTATTAAATACACACCGCGCGGTGGGGCAATTACGTTGCGCTTACGCAAAATTCGTTCGGGTCGTGCCGAAATATCAGTCACCGATACTGGGCCGGGCATTCCAGTTAAAGACCGAAACAGGGTCAAAGAACGCTTCGTGCGCTTGGAAGCCAGCCGCACGGCACCGGGCAGCGGGCTCGGCTTAGCATTGGTCGATGCAGTGGCGGATTTGCATCAGGCTAAGTTTGAGCTTTCTGATGGTCCTGGCGGCGCAGACAGTGATATGCCAGGCTTGCGGGCTGCCCTTATATTCCCGCGCATTAAACGCACAAAATGATAAAAGGCGGAAACAATGTATTGTTTGAGCGCCGTATTCGCAAAGTATTGCCGATTTTTGATGCGCAAACTGAAAGTGTAAAATTATCGGGCAGGGGGCTGGATAATATCATCTCCAGTGCGGCGAGTGGTGCGCCTTATCTGGCGATGTTACTGGATAAATGGCCAAAGATTGTCACGACATTGAAACAATCCCCGCCTGAAGACATATTCACTGACTTACTCGAAGAAATCAAACCGACATCTCTGCCGGAACTCCACATATCTTTACGCCAAATCAAGCAAAAAATACATCTGCTAGCGGCGCTATGCGATTTGGCAGGTGTTTGGGATTGGGCACAAGTGTGTCAGGTTCTCAGTGATTTTGCAGATAAATCTATGGGGGCGTTAATTACGGCTATCGCCGAAGACATGGATTTTGACGGTACGCCGGACAACCCTGTGCCGGGATTGTTTGTGCTGGCGCTGGGTAAATATGGGGCGCGGGAGCTGAATTATTCCAGCGACATTGATTTGATTGTTTTTTATGACCCGCAGCGCGTGAAACTCCCTAATCCAGCGCGGGCAGAGCGCACACTCATTCGGTTTGTGCGCAAATTGATGCGCGGCTTTGATGAGGTAACAGAGCATGGGTATGTGTTTCGCACAGACTTGCGCTTACGCCCCGACCCACGTGCGACCACCGTAGCCGTTTCGACCCGCACGGCTGAGCGTTATTATGAGAGCCTTGGACAAAATTGGGAGCGGGCGGCCATGATAAAGGCGCGCCCCGTTGGTGGTGACCTGGCGGCGGCTAACGATTTTACCCAAGATGTTCTGACACCGTTTATCTGGCGCCGCAGTATGGACTTTCATGCCATTGATGATGTGCATTCTATCAAACGCCAAATTCAAGGTGGGGCGAAACCAGAAGATATTGTAGTAGCCGGGCATGATGTTAAACTAGGCGTTGGTGGTATTCGCGAGATCGAATTTTTTGTGCAGGTTCAGCAATTGATACTCGGTGGACGTCACAAAGAATTGCGATCCCCACAAACGCTTACGGCTTTGCAGGCTTTGGCGGGCGGCGGGTTTACTGACCCTGAAAATGCACTAATATTACAAGAAAAATATGCAATTTTACGCGATGCCGAACATCGTGTGCAAATGTACGGCGATGCGCAATCTCACACTTGGCCGGAAGATTTAAACCAACGCAAGCAATTGGCGACGCTCAGTGGCTATAGTCAAAGCGATGAATATGAAGCCAAGCTTAAACAAACATTCCTGGAGGTTCACAGTATTTACCGCAATTTATTTGCGGGCGAAGAAGACTTGTCGACTGAAAAGGGCAGCCTGGTGTTTACTGGCGTGGCACCGGAAGCCATCACGCTTAAAACTTTCGAAGCTTACGGATTTACGCGCGGCCCAGAGATTTGGCAAATCATGGCCGATTGGCTCGGAGGCCGTATGCCCGCAACAAGAACTGAACGGGCACGGGAATTGCTCACAAGGCTCGCACCCCGCATTATCGAAGCTTGTGGTGCGACGGGTTCTGCCGATACAGCGTTTTTTAGTTTCGCCGAATTTGCGACCAAACTGAAAGCAGGGGTCACGTTGTTTTCATTGTTTTTGAACCAGCCCAAAGCATTGACATCTTTGATTGAAATGCTGGCAATGGCACCAAGACTTGCGCAACAATTGGCGGCGCGACCTAACCTCATTGACGCATTAGCCAGTCCAAATTTTTTCGAGACACAAATGGTGATTGGGCGCGAAACTTATGCGACACTTATTCCGCCGGACGCAGATTTTGAAACGGCCATGAATATTGTGCGCCGCGCCGTTCACGAAGACCATTTTATGTTTACGGCTAGCTTGTTAAATGGCGCTAAGCCTGGCCGAGCCGGAAAAATTTTATCCAATATTGCCGCAGCGGCCATCATTGCTTTGCTGCCACAGGCCGTAAAGGAGGTCGAGCGTATTTACGGCACGATAAGGGGGGAATATGCCATATTGGGTTTGGGAAAATTGGGAGGGCGAGAATTAACGCTCACATCCGATTTGGACATTATGTTGGTGTATGCAGATGGGCAGGAAGCTGAAGGGCATGATATTTTTAACAAATTGACCCGTCGTGTCATTACCGCACTATCTAGTTTCACGGCTGAGGGGGGACTTTATGAAGTCGATATGGCCTTGCGTCCTTCTGGTCGTGCAGGCCCATTGGCGGTGTCTATATCCGCATTTGCAAAATATTACAAAAATGATGCTTGGACATGGGAATTTATGGCTTTGTCTCGTGGGCGTGTCATCGCAACATCTAGTGCTGCTTTCCAGGCAAAGTTAGACAATCTCATAGCAAAAACTTTATGCGAAAAAAATTATGGCGGCGCGCTCGCACATGATATTTTGGATATGCATCAACGGCTTGAGCGCGAGAAACCAGGTTTTGGGAGATGGGATGTAAAAAATACCGCTGGTGGATTACGAGATATAGAATTTATTGCGCAATACCTTATGCTTAAACACAAACCGGAGAAAATGCCGCAATCCACGCTAGATATGTTCAAGCTAGCGAAAGAGGAAAAGTGGCTAAAAAGCAGTTCGGCACTAAATTTGATAAATGCCACAAAACTGTACCATGGTTTGCAGCAAACCATGGCTCTTACGGTTAGCCGTAATTTTGATGCTACCACACTTCCCATTTCAGTGAAAAAATTTATGGCGAGAGCCGCGCAACAAGAAAGCTTTGAAGCTCTTGAGAAAATGTATATAAAGACCTGCAAAAGAGTTGTAGGAATATTTAAGGAAGAAATAGATGGCTGACTTTGATGATAAGCTGGCGCAAATGTTGGAACAAGCCAGCCCGGAGATGATGGCGGGCGACCCGATTGTTCGCAAAGCCTTTAGCGTCGCCTTGTTAGCGTCTGATCTCTATGTTCCAGTGCACCAAAGCGAAGACGAGCAAGCGGCAGACGGCGGCGTCTCCTTGCAAGCCATAGATATTGATGGTGTGCTCCATGTATTGTTGTTTTCATCTAAAGAAAAGCTTGGAACATTCATGGGCGGGAATACGCGTTTTGCCCGCGCGTCCGGTAGTGATATTTTGCCGTCCTTGCGGGGCGGTCAAGCCGTACTTAATCCGGGTGAAAAGGGTAGAGTTTTGGCTGCAGAAGATATAGCCGAAATATTGGGCGAGGCTAACCCTGAACACGGTCAGGAAGGACATGTTCACGGCCCTGATTGTAATCACTGATATAAATACACTGGTCTAGCCATAGGCAGCTGGTTTGCCGACACTGTGGATATTGCCGCTTAGGCCTTGTGAGTGTTCGGGGTTAGCCTCTGGGAATGCCTCTGGCATTTGAGACGCTTGCTCTGGCGGTCGGGCTGTGGTGTTATCTCCGTCGGGCACGGGAGCCGTTTGCCCAAGTATGTTGGCTATATCGGCTGTAATTTTCGAAATTTCTTGGCTCACATCTTCACGCGGCTCTTCTTCTTGCGGAATAATAGGTCTGTTTGGAAGAGAGAAAATCACCGTCGTGCCTTTGCCAACGAGGCTCTCTATTTGAAATTTTCCACCGTGTAATTCTACCAAAGACTTTGATAGCGCCAAGCCAAGCCCTGTCCCTTCGGCTTGTTTGGTCGTTTCATCGTGCACTTGCTCGAATGGCTTGGCGAGTTTTTCGATATTTTCTGGGGATATGCCAATGCCTGTGTCGGACACTTTGACAACCACGCCGGAAATTTTCTGGATGAGCTCAACACTAACAGTGCCGCCTTCGGGGGTGAATTTTACGGCGTTCGTCAATAAATTAAGCAAGACTTGTTTAACTGATCTGGGATCGGCTTCAATTTCCTTAACTTCATCAACCTCAACATCGAGCTGTAGATTAGCATCATCGGCGCGTCCTCTAATCATTCTGACTACTTGCGCCACCAATTCATGGAGGTACATAACCTCGGTATTCAAAGTCATTTTACCTGCCTCGATTTTTGACATATCCAGAATGTCATTGATCAATGATAGAAGGTGCTGGCCAGAAAATAATATGTCATTGACATATTCTTTGTAACGCGGGTCGCCAAGTGGGCCAAACATTTCTTTTTGCATGATGTCGGAAAACCCATTGATCGCGTTAAGGGGTGTGCGCAATTCGTGGCTCATACTGGCAAGAAAATCGCTTTTTGATTGTGAGGCTTCTTCGGCGCGAATTTTCTCGCTTTCATAACGCTCGGCTAATTCAACAATACTTTTTTGCGATTTGCGTAATACATCAACGGTATTATTGAGGGCTATTTCGTTTGCTTTGAGGTCAGCTTCTCTGAGGCGTAATTCTGTAATATCGGTGCCAACACTCACATGACCGCCCTCGATAGTCTGGGTTTCGATATAGCGTATCCAGCGCCCATTTTTGAGCAGGTATTCAACCCAGCGACCGTCGGCGTTTTCATAATGAAAGCGGTCTTCAATGGCCGCATTCGCCAGATATTCAACACTGGCATGTTCCATACCTACGTGCAGGCTTCCACTGGCAAGGCCGAAAAATTCTTCAAACCGATTGTTCCAGATAACTAACCTATTATAAGCATCCCAGACTACAAAGGAATCCGTCATAGAACTTAGTGCATTGTGCAGGCGAGCTTCGGTAGCTTTTAGGCGAATTTGAGCCGCGCGTTGTTCGGTAATATCAAGAGCCACGCCAACTATGACCTGTTTCCTTTCGTGGCCAGACCGTGTGGAAGAACGCCCCCGGCATTGTAAAACTAAGGGGAGATGTGCGACGCGAATATCAAAATCAAATTCGCCGTGCAAATGGGCGCGCCTTGCAAATGCTAAAAACCTTTCCCGGTCATCTGGGTGAAATAGTCTTAGAAATTTCGCCAACGGCATTGTTTGTTCTTGACGTAATAAACCGAGTAATCCCGCCAAGGATGCACTGACAAAGGCGACGTTATCTGCTAAATCAACCTCCCACACCCCCCCCCGGTCGCCCTCGATTGCTGCTTGGTATCGTTGTTGAGAAATTTCGGTAGTTTGTTGTACGCCCTGCACAATACGCAGTTGTTTTTTTAAAGAATTTAACAAGGCCCAAATCAGAGCGCAGGTGCCGAGGAAAAGAAGAAGAAATAACAGTAAATTGTTTTGTAATACAGATGTACCAATACGCGGTTTGGATTGAAATAAAAATAAATTTGAATTAGAATTTGGAATTTCTACGGCAGCCAATAAGTGCTTTCTACCATTTACTATGATTGACTCCGTGGTTTTTATACCTGGCTGGGTCAATTTGGAAAATTGAGCTTCGCTTAAATGAAAAACCTCACGCGCTCCTAATTTGCCCAAAGTGCTATTTGCGGCAATAACGCGCCCAGACGCAGCGACTACAATTGTTTTATCCGTCGTTTGCTTGCTACCGTCTACAAGAGCGTTTTCAGCGAGAGCGGTGACGACAAAATATCTTCCCGTTTTCTTTATTATGAGCGGGATGACCAGCCCATTGGGTTGGATAATAGAGTTAAGTTTGATAGTCTCAGTCTCGATGTTTTGTATTGGAATGCTAGATAGTATCGTGGGTCGTCGTGGATAGCTGGCAATAATTTCACCTTTGGCATTGAGTATTGCAGTTTCTGCAACCACGGGCGAACGGGCGATAAGGCGTGCAGATTGGGCTGGTGTTTGTCCTTCAGACAATCCATTGTTAATCCAAATAACGGCGTTTTGGATCTCAGTAGAAATATTTTCCGTTATAGCTTGCGAAAATGTAAGATGTTCAGCCTGAGCAATTTGCTGAGTGGTTCTATAATCAACGATTAGTTTTGATGCGACAAGCAAAACGTAAAAAAACAAAAATGCTAGCGCCAGCATACGCATACCATCTGCGGATTTTTTATCGATCGCTAGTGCTTCGTCAAGTGTTGTAAATTTTACACGAGATTTTAGTGACGGCTTATGGGGTTTTTCTGTGGGAGGTGCTTGGTATTGACCTTGCTTTGGTGTCCTTGATAAAGGCGCACCCTGTATAGGCGCGTTAGAACGCGGCGGCGGTGGTTGGCGATATGGGGTTGGACCCTTTTGCACAATATTCCCTTTACACTCATGACGCATGAGCGAATCATTTCCTAGTTTGCCGCCAGAATAGTCGGGGTTTATTAACAAAGTCGACTAAATTGCAATAATATGGCTCTATCACATCAGTTTTTCTGGTTCTGGGGGGCCAAAAATGAAGCCTTGCAAGGCATCAAAGCCCATATCTAGGGCAAAATCACGTAATGGCTCGGATTCTATGCCTTCGGCGATAAAGCGGACGCCTAAGTCTTTGCGTAAGCTCAGAAGGGCTTTCAATATGGATTTTTCTCGTTTATCCCTAGCGGCACAAGCGATAAATTCGCCGTCTATTTTTAACCAGTCGGCAGGGAAAGCCCGCAAATATCGGATGGATGCTGCGCCTGCACCCACATCGTCTAGGCATAATTTATGACCCCGATCTTTGAGAATATTGATGAGATGGAGAGCGGGACTTAAATCTTTTAAATGCCAAGTTTCGGTCAGTTCAAACAGGAGTTTGCCGGCGGGGGCTTGCAACGCGGATAAAGACGTGAGCAAACTACGCTCAAACGCCGGGTCTGAAAAAGAGGCGGCAGAGAGATTGACGGCGATAGCAGGCCTGTGCGGGTGCTTGTTAAGGGTGCGCACAGCTTGTCCCAGCATGGATAAATCTAGGTCTGAAATAGCCCCACTGATTTCGGCGGGGCGCAGTATACGTTCCAGCCCTGCCTCACTGTCAAACCGCACAAGCCATTCGTGGTGGCGTACGGAAAAATCTTTGGCGCAGACAACGGCTTGGCGCATAATCGTGTGGCGCTCAGCGGAGATATGGGCACGAAAGCCGTGTTCTGTTTGTAAATCGGACATAGGGCGTCATAGCCTAAACCACTAAATAATTTCCTAAATATTGGGAGAATTATCCGAGTGTTTTTGTCGCGATTTCTATGACATTTGCTGATGGCTTTGCTGCTAAAATGCGCACTAATTGTTGTTTGATCAAAACTTGGCGCGGTCTGTCCAGCTTGCGCCAAATTTCAAATACGCCCAATAGGCGCGCCGCGACTTGTGGATTGACCTTATCCATAGCCAGTATATTGTCCGCAATAAATTGGTATCCGTCACCGTCACAGCGGTGAAATTGTTCCGGATTACCTGTAGCTAGCCCACCGATAAGAGAGCGGACACGATTAGGGTTCGCACCTTGGTAAGCGGGGTGTTTTGTCAGGGCTTTGACGCGTGGCAATTTTTGCAAAGCACATACGGCAAACCATTTATCTATCACCAACGGATTGTCCTGCCATTTCTCATAAAATGCGTCCAAGGCCTGTTCTGCCCGCAGTCCGCCCAAGCGGGTGAGTGTGAGCAATGCGGCAAATTCCTCGGTCATATTTGTAGCGTTTTCAAACTGGTTAAGTGCTAAAATGGGTGCCCGTCTTCCAGGAATTTCTGCCAAAAGCGACAAGCAGGTATTGCGCAGTGCCCGCCGCCCGGCACTGTCTGCATCCGGTGTGAATTTCTGTGGCTCGGACATTTGTCCGTAGAGAGTTTGGAGCGCATCTGCATGATGATCTGCAATAGCACGGCGCAGGAGTTTAATGGCTTGGCGCACGGCCAGCGGGTCGGTGCCGTTTTTGGCTGTGCTGGACAATATTTGCAAAATAGCCCCATCACTTGGCAGGCCTAGTACGAGCACCTTAAAGCCCGGCTCAATCATATCGTCGTTAATAACGCGCCCGATGGCGTCCACATAGCCGCGTATGGCCGTGGTGTTCGTGGGCGCTTTCCCGCTTTCAATCGCACGGGTTAAGTTGGCAAGAATATCCCGTGCTAAGGCTTGTCCAGCCTCCCAACGATTGAACAAATCCGCATCGGCATTCATCAGCAAAAGCGTGTCGTTTAAGCTATGGTCTATGGTGATATTTACAGGCGCACTAAAGTCGCGAAACGCGGAGAGTGTCGGTTTTGTAGGGATATTGGTGAACTGAATTGTCGTGGTTTCCTCGGTCAAAATCTCCAAGCGTTCGGCGATATTTTCGCCGTTTTGGTTCAATAATCCGAGCTTTACGGGCATCATCAAGGGCTGTTTATTCGCTTGTCCAGGCGTGGGTTTTGTGGATTGGCTTAGGGTGACGGTAAAAGTTTTGTCCCTATCTTCATAGGCGGTAGTGATATGAACATTAGGTGTACCTGCTTGTTGGTACCAGCGCATGAATTGGGACAAATTTTTGCCGTTGGCCTGCTCGAAACAAGCCAAAAATTGCTCGATAGTGGCGGCGGTGCCGTCGAGGCTTTCAAAATACAAATCGCTGCCTTTACGAAAATCTTTTGACCCGACAATTAGCTTTAGCATCCGGATCAGCTCTGCGCCTTTTTCG
>JALSHM010000430.1 GCA_026982235.1 Robiginitomaculum sp.
GGGGGCAGAAATTCCATGACATCACCGGCTTGTAATTTGTTTTTCACGCCTAGATAAAAGGCGTCGTCGTCAACCTCTATAATAGAGCCAGCAAATTCCCATGCGCCCAGGGTTTGGGTATGGTCGTAATTATGGCCGTAATTGGTAAGGCGCCCATCATGAAAGGCGAGGGTAAAACCCCGGTTAGACACATTCATCAACTCGTTCATATAGGGTTTGGGGTTGAAATTATCTGGATCCCGCGCCCAATCATCCATAGCGGCGCGGTAAGCACGGGCGACCACGGCCACATAATAAACCGACTTGCCCCGGCCTTCGACTTTCAAACTATCCACACCCAGCGCCAGATAATCACTTAGTTTAGGCATCAGGCATAAGTCTTTGGAATTTAAGATATAAGCTGCATCATTGCTTTCCTCGATAGGCATAAAGTCGCCGGGTCGGTGACCTTCTTCCAGCAAAAACTCGAACATATCTTTATTGTCTTCGGTAATTTCTAATTCTTCGATTGTGCCGTCTTTCAGGCGCAAATGTACCTTATAGCCCCAACGGCACGAATTGGCGCAATTACCTTGGTTGGCACCGCGCTCAGACATGAAATTTGACAGCAAACACCGCCCGGAATAGGTCATGCACATAGCCCCATGGACGAAGGCTTCTAGCTTAATATTGGGGCATTTCTCGCGAATTTCGGTCAGTTCTGCAAATGAAACTTCGCGGGCAAGCACGCAGAGATCCGCGCCCATATTTTCCCAAAACTTAACCGACATCCAAGAACAAACATTGGCTTGGGTCGAGACATGTAAGGGCACATCTGGTGCGTGGGTTTTCACATATTGAAACACGCCCGGGTCTGCGATGATAACACCGTCTGGGTTTAACTCCTTAATCGTCGCAACATATTCTTCCAGCTTAGGCACGTCTTTATTGTGGGAGAACAAATTAAGCGTTAGATAAATCCGCTTGCCGCGTGCGTGTGCAAATTCGATTCCCTCGCGTATTTGCTCCAAGGTAAATTCAGCTTTAGTGCGCAAAGACATGTCCGGCGTGCCCAAATAGACAGCATCCGCACCGTAAAGCACAGCCGTTTTTAGCTTATCAAGATTACCCGCAGGCATTAAGAGTTCTGATTTCAGTTCTGTCATGTGGCGGCTTGTGTCATACTTTCCGTTTTGTCACAATACAATTTTGCAACACTGCGTTAACCTTGAGAAAATACGGTATATGAAAATATCTATGGATTCGCAATGGTTCGCACTTTTTTATCGCTTGTTTTGATTGTCGTTTTGTGGGGGAGCGTAAACGCTTCCGCGCAAATACGGCACAAAACAAAGGACAGACCTAGGGTTGGCCTAGTGCTTGGTGGGGGCGGGGCGAAAGGCCTGGCCCATGTGGGGGTTATTCGGGTTTTGGAAGAAAACCAAATCCCAGTTGATGTGATCGCCGGCACCTCCATGGGCGCCATTGTTGGGGCGCTTTATGCGTCTGGGTATAGCGCGGACGAGCTGGAAAACATCACCATAGAGATGGACTGGAATGCTGTATTTAATGATAAAACCTCTCGCAGTCGCTCGACCTTCCGGCGCAAAGCGGACGAATTTGGGTTTTTAACCGACTATAAAGTCACCTTTAAGGACGGGAAAATCGTCTTGCCCAAAGGTATTATTCAAGGCCAAAATCTGTTTTTGGAACTCTCCAGCTTGCTTTCTGAAACTCGTTCTATAGGCAAATTCAAAGACTTACCTATTCCTTTTAAACTTGTTGCGACGGATTTAGGTTCAGGTGATGCCGTGATTATGGAGGATGGAGATTTAGCCACAGCCGTATTTGCTTCCATGGCTATACCGGGGCTAATCCCGCCGGTAGAGCGCGATGGCAAGCGCCTGATTGATGGCGGTTTGGTCAATAATGTGCCCGTCGATCTCGCCCGCGCCCTCGGTGCGGATATTGTCATTGTGGTGAATGTGGGTACTGATCCTAAACCTGCTAGCGAAATTGGAAATTTCATTGAAGTCTTGCGCCAGACCCAAATTATTTTGACTAAAGAGAATACGCAAGTTCAGATTGATTCCATGCACGGCAGTGATATTTTGATTGAGCCTGTTTTGGAAGGATTAAGCGCGGCCAGCTTTGACCAAGCCGCTATTTTATCGGAACAAGGTGCCATTGCAGCCCGTAAAGCCTTGCCCAAACTAGCGGCACTGCGTCTTGATGATAAGGCTTGGTTGCAACACTTATTATCCCGCTTGGCGGTGCCACAAAAACGTCCCGTGATAAATGCAATACACATCACACAAAACTCCAAACTCTCCGATGAAATATTACGCACGGGAATATCTATAAAACCGGGGGAAAAATTTGATCCAGCTAGGCTCAACCGGGATATTGACCGCCTGTATGGAGATGGGCTTTATGATCGGATTACTTATAAAATTGAAGAAAATGAAGATGAACAAACCGTCTTGCGTATTGATGGCAAAGTTAAAGAGAGTAGCGACGGCTATTTTAAATTTGGCGTGCAACTGGATTCCAATCTTGAAGATACGTCATCTTTCAAATTAGGCATTTCCTATACAAAACCACAGGTCAATCAGTGGGGCGGTGAGTGGCGCACAGAAATCACTGTCGGTGACACGTTAGAAGGGGTAACAGAATTTTACCAACCCATAGGCGCCAAGCAAAGGTTTTTTGTTGAGCCGTCCTTATTTCTGACTCGCCAAAAAGAGAATTTCTTTGATGCTATGGATAGGCGTCGCGGTGATATTAAGATTTTGGGGGTAGGGGGTGCGCTACAAGGCGGTATGTTATTTGGCCGTTGGGGTGAGCTTCGCGGGGGCATTACCAAATCGCAAATAAAATTAGGTTTTACCGATGAGACCCTTGGCGTGGACACCTTTAAATTTGATGACAGTTTTCTGCTGGCGCGGGCGACTATTGATACGCTCGATAGCCTATCTTTTCCGACTGATGGAAGCCTTGTCATTGCGGAGTATGAAGTTCATGACACTTTCCTCGGTGGTGACGGGGTCGTTTGCGAGAGGGGGCGAAATGACACCCTAAGGAATTATCCAGTGGTATTCGCCGGTGAGCATAATGTGTTCCCATCCGAGCGGTGATGTGTGTTTTAGCAGTTCTATTGGCAATTTTTCGCCCTCATTGTGTAATTTAGTGACAATTTCGCCGAGCTTCTTCGTGTTCCAGTAAATGATAATGGCTGCAAGGAGGTTCATACCAGCAATCCGGTAATGTTGCCCTTCGGCTGTTCGGTCATGTATTTCTCCCCGTCGATTGAAGTTAATGGCCCGTTTTAAAGCATGGTGGGCTTCACCTTTGTTAAGACCTATTTGAGTTCGCCGTTGCAGATCGGTATCGCTGATCCAATCCAACATAAATATTGAACGCTCAATACGTCCAATTTCTCTAAGCGCCAGAGCAAGGTCGTTTTGTCTTGGGTATGCCGAGAGCTTCTTGAGCATCAAGCTGGGTTGGATTTTACCTGATACTGTACTTGCAACCAGTCTTAATATATCCGGCCAATTTCGCGAAATAAGTGATTTTCGTATTTTCCCGGCCACCAAAGGCCGCACCGTCTTGTTCACCAGTCTTGGCTCAAAAGCATAGAGCCGTTTATGAGGAAGATCACGAATGCGCGGTGCAAAACGATAGCCAAGGATTGAGCACATAGCAAAGACATGATCTGTAAAACCTCCCGTGTCTGTATAGTGTTCTTTGATTTTTCTGCCCGTTTCATTCATAACCAAGCCGTTCAAAATGTATGGAGCTTCATGGGCGGTTGATGGAATAAGCTCGGTTGAGAATGGTCCATATTGATCTGAAAGATGGGTGTAAGCTTTTAAACCTGCCTTACGGCTGTATTTTGCATTAGTAAGGTTTGCCTTACTCCCCATGCCTCCAGTGTGAAAAAATTGTGCATCTGATGATGACGTTAGTCCTTTGCCCCAAACCTGGGCCATAGGCAGCTTGCTTTGTGCGTCCACCAAGATTGCCAGAGCCTGTTTAAATGCACTATCCTGAATATGCCACCTGGCAATCCGGAGCAATTCCCAAAAAGTATTGGTGTTGGAAGCTGTCGCCATTTTCTTGAGACCAAGATTAATGCCGTCAGCCAGCAAAACATTCATAAGCCCTACTTTGTCTTTGCAGGGCACCCCCGTTCGTAAATTAGTGAATGCATCCGTAAAACCAATTTCGGCATCAACTTGCAAAAGGATTTCAGTAATACGGATAGACGGCATGAGTTTTGAGAGTTTTAGTTTTATTTCCGGGACACCATCCGGAATTGCCTTTTCAAGTTTCTTAATATGAATTTTACCGTTTTTGATGGCGCCGTTGGGTAGTAACCCGGCCTTTGCAAGGCGACTTATATTGTCCAGAGCAGCGTTTAGGGTATTTTCTTTTGCGGATAACCAAGTGTTTGGATCAAGCGGCACGGCAAGCTTGCCGCATTTAGCGACTTCTGTTTGCGGCAATAACAAAGTGGAAATGTCCGCGTAACGCAAGCTTTTGTTTATCCAGAGATCGCCTGACCTAAAGGCATCTTTAATGGCAAACATTATGGCTGTTTCCCATAGCTTACGGTCAACGGTTTTACTTTTCTTTAGCAATTTTCGCCATTTTGGTCGAGCGAAATGGATGGATAAGTCGGCGGCGCTATTCCTATTGTCTACCTCATTCAGACATTTAAGTTGGTCGATAGCCAATAACAAGGGCTTCACGACTGACTTGCCGTTGATTTTCATGAGGTCTAAAAAGCGCGGGGTATATCGCCTAAATCTGGCATGCCCCGTTGTGATATAATCCAAAGGATCGGCTGATACCGTTTGCGTTAACCGAGCGGCTAAATCCACCAGTCCTGCAAAATGTTCCCACCCGATAGAATCGGTAATAACATCATCAAGTCTCTCGTTATTCTCATTTGCAAGTATTAAATGCTTCCCGATTTTGGAGAAAGACTTTAACGTGGAGCCAATAGCTTCTTGTTCACTCTGTATTTGGAGGTTACTGATTTTTTCTGCAGATTTGTAGGTTTTACCGACAATCCGGTCGTGGGTTTCTATGATAGCATCAACCAGCATTGCTTCCCATTCAATTATGCACACGGCCAATATGGCAAAATGGCGGTCTTTCGGTTGCTTTCGTATATCATCCGCATAATAACGCTCACCTTGCCTTTTAAGCTCAGCAATCCTGTGGCCTGGAAGGCCAGCAATTATGGAAGTTGAAATATTTATCGATCTAATAATTTCAAGTCGATCTAAAAGCCTATTTGCGGCACTTGAGTTTGAACCGGGCTCACATTGACGCAACCAAACAAAGCGGGTGATTCTTCCGTTCATCTCGGTCTCGTTCAGCAAGGTCTGCAAATTTAATTGATTTTCGCCGCTCAGCCGGCTCGTGATAGTTTTGCAAATATGCCGTTCGGCAAAAACAAGAGCATCTGCACACAACCGTTCTACCGTACTTATGGCAGGTATGATTATGTTCATGGAACGGCATTTATCCAAAAACATTTCCGCCATACCCTGATTTGATCGTGCCTGTTGGGCTGCCTTTTGGAGCCAATTCTCGAATTCTTTTCGCACTTCGCCGTCAAACACATAATATCCATAGATTTTTTGCAATGCTGATGAGTGCTGATACCTCGTTTGTCTACGCTGCGCATATTGAAGAAGCTCATCACCTGTAAACCCAAGTTGTGCGCCAATAAATGCCAACAGGCTTTCTGGTATGAATTCTCCGGGTTGAAGCAATCTTCCCGGAAAGCGTAGTGCACAAAGCTGAAGAGCAAAGCCCAAGCGGTTCTCTGGACGGCGGCGCTTGCGGATGTGCGCCAAATCTTCATCACTCAATATGTAGTGCTTTAAAAATTGTGCTTCATCAGTTGGTAAATCAAACAAAGATGCTCTTTGTCTGTCAGTAAGGATTGTCCGGCGAGCCATGTTATATCTTTTCTATTTGAACTAATGGTTTGCGAAATATTGATAAAGATATATAATATGATACAAAGTATTGCCAGCCAACAAAGGAAAAGTCCAATGTATCACAAACGAATGTATAAGACACACTTATGCTGATAGGGTATATTCGCATTTCAAAAGCCGATGGTAGCCAATCTCTTGACCTGCAACATGACGCCATGATTGAAGCTGGAGTGTCACCGAATAAAATCTATCAGGATAAAGCTTCGGGAAAACGTGATGATCGCCCCGGACTTGATGCCTGCTTAAAATCTCTTCGTGCGGGGGATGTTCTGGTTATCTGGAAGCTTGACCGTTTGGGACGAAGTTTAAAGCATTTGGTCAATACAATTCAAGACCTCTCGGATAGCGATATCGCTCTGCGTGTGCTAACAGGCCAAGGCGCTCAAATTGACACGACAACCGCAAGCGGGCGGTTGATATTTGGCATCTTCGCAAGCCTTGCGGAATTTGAACGAGAACTGATCCGCGAACGTACAATGGCTGGCCTAGCAGCAGCGCGAGCACGGGGTCGTAAAGGCGGACGTAAATTTGCCTTAACAAAAGCCCAGGTTCGCCTTGCGCAAGCCGCAATGTTAAACCGGGACAGTTCCGTCGCTGATCTCTGCAAAGAGCTAGGCATAAAACCCGTCACGCTTTATCGGTATGTTGGGCCGGAGGGGCAATTACGCCGGAATGGGGAAAAAGTGTTGAACGCCTAATTGAGAGCTTGTGTGCTGATTGGAAAGAGTAGAAATTTAAGTTTAACCTTGAAAAATACAATCATCCTTACTAAGCGTTAACCATAGTTAATTTGAGGAGTTCAGTATGGTCAGGTTTTTCCTTTTTGGGTGGATTGTTATTTGGTCGACGATATTACTCCCCGCCACTGGTTTTGCCCAAAGCACGCCTATACCAACTGGCGGGCCGGAAGGCACATGGTGCGCCAGTGTTTCTGGTGGCCCAGTCTGTGGATTTTCAAGCCCTAGTGCAGTTTGTAGCTTCAGTATGTCAAGATGGTATCCTGGAAATGAGGATATTTTACAATATGTAGCCGCATCCGATAATTCTGTTACATGTTTATCAGATCGAAGGTCACTTCATGGTGCGCTATGGGTTGGGCATCCGCGAGGCTCACGAAGTTGTGCCGGTAATGGCAAGCTTTCTGGCGGTCAATGTACGCCCCTGCCAAAACAACCTAGTGAGAGCTGTAGTGCTGGTGCTCTGCCCCAAAAAAGGGGCAATCCGATTGATTTGTTATCCGGAATCAAGATGCAAACTTTCCAAGATTTCACTACGGCTGATGGTAGGCTTACTTTTACGCGCAGCTATGCTTCAAGATCATATGGCCGCCTGAATGATAATAGTGTCGGACTTTTGGAGCGTGCTTGGTCTATCGACGAAATTCCGCGTATGTCCCTCACGAGTACTGGTGATTTGGGTACAGTGACATTATTTTTGTCAGAGCATCAAGCCGTTCAAATCAAATGTACTACGAATGGCTGCTACACAACGAATGCGGAGCGTTTTGGTGGAGGCAATGGACGCGTGCACCTGGACAATACTGACACGCGTTTTTCTGGAGACTTAAGGGTCGCTCAAACAAGTATACCTATTATAGATTACGGAAATAAAAAATATATTTTTAAATCTATTGAGCACAATAATAATCTGTATTTTGTCTTACGTAGGGTGGAATTCCCTGGTGGATATGCCATTGATTATGAATCAACGCTCATTGACGAGACAATGTCTAATAACAGTGTCGTGATTCAGGTCGCACCGATACGGTTTATTATCAACCGTATGGTTGACAGCTTTGGGCGCACTATTTCTTTTGAATACAAAACAGAGACCTGGACGATAAATGATGTTACCCGGACAATTCCCATTGATGGGAGTTCATTTGCGCATAGAGAAACAACGGGACCTATAAAGAGAGTGATACTTCCCGATTTATCGAGCTTAAATTTTACATATGATTCTGTCACAAATTTCGGGAATACTTGGGGTGTTGCAGAACGCCTAAAGCGCGTTACCCGTCATGCGCCAAACGGTGGTGATATCAACAATGTACAGATTATTTCTTCTGAATTATATCATTACGAAAAATCAGGACAACCTTTTGCGCTGACTGGGATTACGGACACTTCCGGGATTAGATATGCAACATGGGATTATTCTGATGATGGTCTCGCGATTAGTAGTGAACACGCTGGTGGCGTTGACCATGTGCAATTAGACTATAATATTGACGTGTATAATGGTGTTTTTTGGCGCCCAACGGTAACAGCTACGAATCCACTTGGCAAAAATACGATTTACCGTAGTCACGCTTACGGTAATTATTTCAGTGATATAGAAGGGCAAGCCAGTAGTAATTGTGTTGGAGATGCTAAAAGTATACAGCTTACATCGTCGCGCATTACCACGATTGACCGTGAAGGCAGAGAGACTTTGTCTCAGAAAAACAATTATGGCTGGGTGACCTCAAAAACCGAAGCGCGGGGAACGCCTGAGCAAGTTGTGACAACAACAGAGTGGCACAATATTTGGAAACTTCCCACCCGCACAACTACGCCCGGCCTGACAACGGATTATACCTATGATCCTTCAGGAAGTCTAACCAGCATAACCCAAACCGATACATCTGGCACAAGCTCGGCGCCGCGAACTTGGGCATTTACCTATACGGCAGATGGCCTCAATATTGCTAGTATTGACGGGCCATTGCCAGGTGCGAGCGACACCCAGATATTCACCTATGCCGGGTCGCGCATAACTTCTATTACCAATGAAATTGGGCATATCACGAGGATAACAGAGCACAATCCCATCGGTCTGCCCAAACGCATAATTGATCCGAATGGTGTGGTGACGCTACTCGATTATGATGACGATAGCCGATTGGTACGCATTACGCAGGACGCGGACGGTACACCCGCCATTACGGGAATCGGATATGACGTGATTGGTAATGTCATCGGGATATTCCCACCAAATGGCGCCCGCCTGTTGTTCACCTATGATGATGCCAGACGCCTGCGTACCATCAAAAATGCGGTCGGTGAAACTATTACCTATAGCCGCAATAATATGGGTGGTATCACCTCCACCAACATAAAAGGTGCTGACCAAGCCCTTAAATACCAACTCACACAGACCTTTGATGAGCTTAACCGTGTTATCGAGACCGTGACTACTGGGCCGTCTATTACAGGGTTTAGTTATGATCGAGAAGACAATTTGGTGAGCGCTATCGACCCGCGCGGCGGATCGTGGAGCCAAGCTTTTGATGGCTTAAACCGGGTGAAATCGGAAACAGACCCGCTGGGGGCAACGACAAATTATGTGTTGGCAGCTCAAAACGATGCCCGTAATCCACTGACACAAGTCACAGATGCGCGCTCTGCCACCACGAATTATGTGCGCAATGGTTTTGGTGAAGTAATTCGCGAAGTTAATCTGGAATCCGGTATAACCGAATATATCCGCGATGAACGTGGACTTATCACCAAAATGACGGACGCACGCGGCGTGGTGACGGATTACACCTATGACGCTGCAGGACGTCCGTTGTCCGTGTTCTATCCTGCGTCTCCTACGGAAAACGTCAATTATACGTGGGATGTGGGCACTTACGGTAAAGGCCAGCTCACCAGCGTCTCCGAAGAATACGGCACTACCGATTATAGCTATAACGCCCTTGGTCAAATGGTAACCATGACCCGAAGCATTGCTGGACAAGTTTATACAACCCACTATACCTATGACCAAGCGGGGGAAGTTTTGTCTATCACTTACCCGTCCGGGAGGATTGTGAAAATGGTCAGAGATGCTGCGGCCAGGATTGTCAGGATTGACACGAAAGGGTCTGGTGAAGCGGATTTTACCGTTTTGATTGGCAATATCACCTATAGCCCTTATGGCCCGCTAACGGGGGCGCAGTTTGGTGACGGGCATA
>JALSHM010000431.1 GCA_026982235.1 Robiginitomaculum sp.
TCTATGGATTGGGAGCCAACTGATAATTTAATCATGTGGATGGTCATGCCACTGTGTAACAGCTCACCGCCAGCTAGGGAAGCCTACAAATAGAGCATCATATATTAAGTTAGAGCTGCTTTGACGGATTACTAAACTCAGGATCTAGACCCTGACCTAGGTTGTTGTGCTACGCAATTCCGTTTTTAACAAATAATAAAACCCTCCGAGAATCATCATGGCACCTACCAACATGGCAACGGGTGCAAGGAATGCACTCATTTCATCGAGTTGCCCTGCAGATGAAAAATTCAGCTTCCACCAGCCCCCGCCGAGTAATAAAATCCCGACCACCAGTGCAGTCCAATAAGCCCCAATACTATTTGTATTATTGTCCCTGATAACATTTGCATCTTGGGAAGTTTTGTCATGCTGTTGTTCAAGACCAGCCGTACGGTCAAGCGAGAGTTCTGTAGTATCATTGGCGATACTCACTTCATCGACTGTATTGTCCTGCTTGGTGTCGTGCGTAATTGCATCGCGCTTATCGACTAATTTCACTTCTAAATTTTGCGAATCCTCTGTTGAATATTGCTGTATATTATCCACCACATTATCGTCCATAAGGCTATCGAGACGATCACTCACCTCGGCAGCAGCAAGCGCAATTGGTGATAAATTTGCAGCCTGTTCAGTTTCAATTTCCCGTGAAGCCTTTGCTTGGCTGGCCGCGTCTTGTTCCACCTCATCTTCAAGAACAAAATCAATGTCCGAGTTTTCATTCTGCGTATTCTCGCCTAACGCCTCTTCATGTATTTGTGGTTCCGGCGCACGTTCACTTAGGGTGAGGATGCCGGACGGACCATCTTCACGACGACGCCGTGGGGTGGGTTGAGTGACATAAGGCGTCTGCTCTACATAGCCATTTGCATCAGTTTTACCAAAAATTTCTATATCTTCGGTGCCGGATTTGACCGCACTATCATGCAGTGGCGGCACTTCCTTGCGCGGCGCGGCTACAACGCCTGTAGCCGGACTTAGAAATAGAGCTTTTTCCGCAGTGCGGCGCCGTACCAGTGCATCTACCACATAGGTTTGATCGACAATGACACTTTTACGCCATTCATCAAACCCGGCAGCAGCAGCAAGCGGCTGGCCGTTATTCAGGTTATGCACAACGCTGGAATTGAGGAATGCTTCCTCTCCAATATTAAAGCTGAGGGACACCAAAGCATCAAATTGACTTTGAGATAAAGGCGCAAAAATACTATTATTGACCAAGTCTTCAAACGGTTTGAGATCAGCTTTCAAAAGCTCCGTAGCTTTCTTAATGGTTAAAACTGAAACCTCACCCGGTACAAATTCATGACCATAGCCGATAACCCGTTGCCCCGAAACCAATACCGTTTCAACCGGACGGAAGCCTTCATAAGCCTTAATCAATTTGAGGCCGAAGTCGGAAATACTGTAATCATGCGCCATAGGTGTTCCAAAACAATACAAAATTCATGTCTTGCCAAGATATGTGCAAATCCGATGCCGCAATTCCCCTTTTAGGTGAAATGCAAGTAAAATTATAAAAGAAACATCGCAGCGAGACCCAAAAAAGCGAAGAAGCCAACAACATCTGTAACCGTAGTGACAAAAACTGTTGAAGCCACTGCCGGATCAGCACCGATCTTTTTTAGACCAAGAGGCACCAAAATTCCAGCCAGTCCAGCGCAAAACAAATTGAACACCAATGCCGCCGCAATCACCAAGGCCAGATCTATGCTTTTGAACCAGACAAATGTTATCACACCAAGGACAACCGCAAAAATCAAGCCGTTTACAATGGCTGCGAAGGCTTCACGTCTTATCACCCGGTTTGTATTGGCCGGGGTCAAATCACGGGTGGCCAGCGCACGAATGGCCACTGTTAGAGCTTGGGTGCCAGTATTGCCGCCCATAGAAGCAACAATAGGCATCAAGACGGCCAGCGCTACTAATTTCTCGATCTCGCTTTGAAACAAAGAGATTACAAATGACGCCGCAATCGCCGTCAGCAAATTGACAAACAACCAAGGTGCACGCGCCGTCACCGTTGAGGTGACCGTATCCACCAACCCGGCTTCGTTTACACCCGCCAAAGCCAACATGTCCTCTGTGTGTTCATCTTGAATGATTTCGACAATATCGTCCACGGTAATCATTCCGGACAAACGCCCATCTGTATCGACTACAGGCGCAGATATAAGGTCGTATTTTTCAAACAAATAGGCCACATCTTCTTGGTCAAGCTCAGGCTTAATAACCGTCAAATTTGTGTCCATAATATCGCCCAGCACCCTATCCGGATCACTACGCATAAGTGTTGACAAAGGCAAATACCCCAACGGATGAAAATGTGCGTCAATAACATAAATATCAAAAAATTTATCTGGCAGGTTATCATCGGATTTTTTGCTTTGACTGCGCATATGATCAATGGTTTGCTGGACACTCCAAAATTCAGGAGCCGCCACAAATTCACGCTGCATGAGCCGACCCGCAGTTTCCTCATCAAAGGCGAAGCCGTCTTCTATTTCCTTGCGGTCTTGCTCGGACATATCCGCCAAAACTTCGGCGCGGCGCTCTGCAGGTAGCTCTTCGAAAATCTGGATAGCATCGTCCGAATCCAGTTCTTCCATGGCTTTGGTAATTTGCCCCGGCTGCAAGAGTGGCAGAACATCTTCAACCACTTCGTCCTCAAGCTCTGCCAATAAAAATGGACTGATAACGTCCGGTGCCAGTTCAACTAACGCCTCCCGATCATCTGCTGACAATTGCTCAAATCTGTCAGCCAGCTCAGCTGGATGCTCATCCGCCAGAAGAGTGCGGATTGCTGCGCCGTCTTGATTTTTGATTGCATCTTGCAGGGCATCCACATGCCCAATATCTAAATCCGCAACAGAGGTATGGGATGCATCAGATACATGGGTAGTTTCAGGAAATTCTGCCATTCCGTCCTCCTCTATAGTTTTTATTGATAGCTTTTGTGGGCGTAAGATGTCTTAAACTTATTTGGGGATGTTACCACAAGAAAGTTATTTTCGTGACAATTATCCAGATATTTACTTCATTTTTGCCGCTCTTGACCCAAACCTCCATAACCTATACGCCGAAACAACAAAGTAACAGAAATTAAAGCCAGCGAAATGAAAACTGAGAAAGTTAAAAGTTAGAAAAACATGCCTCAAAAGCAGCGTAAAATACTCATAACCATTTACTTGGAACAGCGCCCAGCTTTACTGCGCTTTCTTAGTGCGCGTTTACGGTGCCCTGAGTTAGCCGAAGACGTTTTACAAGATTTGTATATAAAACTAGATAGTGCGAGACTAACGACCGAAATAGACAATCCGTCAGGGTTTTTATTCCGCATGGCCTCCAATTTATCCTTAGATCATATTCGCAAAAACAAGCGCGCACGATTACGCGATGAGGCCTGGAGTGATTTGCACAATGAAAAGGCAGGCAATGACTACCAAGCCGATACGCCTGACGCGGATGCAGCACTCATAGCAAGAGAAAGACTAAGCGCTTTAAGAACGAGATTGGAAACCTTGTCTCCTAAGGCCCGTGAAGCCTTTGACCGACATAAATTCCAAGGCCAATCCTATAAACAAATCGCCGAAGAAATGGGCGTTTCCATTGGTACGGTTGGCAAACATTTGGGCAAAGCACTCAAGCATATAATGACTACGGAGGGAGAGCAGGCAAATGATAGTTAAAAACATAGAAAAATATTCGAACCTCTATGGGGGGGATAGAGACTGGGCGGCGTCATGTATTATGAACGCTATTGTGTTTTGCAAAACTGGCTCAATGATAAAACAAGAAAGTTGGTCACAAAAATGAGTACACAGATCAACATATCCGAAAGCATCTTAACGCAAGCCCGTGATTGGTATGTGCGATTGGCTGATGAGCAAGCAGGTGCTAGCGAGTGGGAGGCATTTACCTCTTGGCTGGAAAAAAGCCCTGAACACGTTGACGCCTATGATTATGTAGAGCTTATGCTTACAGATATTCCGGCATCCGCGCAAAATACAGAGACAAAGAGTAATGTCATACAACTGGTACAAAAAAACCAACCGACTATGCCGAAACCCGCAAAATCATATATACGGTACGCAGGCATTGCTGCAATGTTGATGGCCGCGTTTTCATTATTTGCAACCACCAACATTTACCGTTCCAAGCCAGTTTATACGCAATATGCTACAAATATTGGCGAATATGAGAATATTGTTCTCAGCGACGGCACCAAAGTTAACCTAAATACAAATACGCAAATCAGTGTGGCTATGGGCAAAAAAACCAGGACTGTTACCATCGACCAAGGTGAAGCCTATTTTGATTTAGCACCTGATGAAAAACGTCAATTTGTTGTACTGGCTCAAGGCACAACAATAACTGATATTGGCACGGCTTTCTCAGTTTATGCCGCAGATAATAAGCTTATTGTCGCAGTGGCTCAAGGCATCGTTGACATGAATACCGGTTTGCAAGTTGTGCGCCTCAAACAAGGTCAAAAAGCCGAACAACAACAAGGCCAATCTGATGTTGTAGTAGCTCCTATCAATATAGACAATATATCCACATGGCGTTCTGGAGTTCTATTTTTTGAGGACGCGACGCTCTCTAGCATTGTACCCGAGCTGAACCGTTATTTCCAAAAGCCTATTGTTTTGGCAGACGAGGACATTGCAGCGGTCACCTTTTCTGGCGTCTTGAATATAAGTAATCAAGATACCTTATTGGGATCTATGGAGGCTCTCCTACCAATCAAGGCGGACACGCGAAATGAGCGAATTATACTCTCCCGTAAAAGCTAATAAAGCATGATTAACCGATATGGGACATTAAAGATGTGTAAAAAGCATTGTTTAACGGCATTAGTTGTTGTTGGCGGTGCTGTTAGTCTACATATCCCCGCAACTGCAAGTGATGCTGTGCCGATTAACCTTCCCGCTCAATCCCTCGATCGGAATATTCGAGACCTTGCGCGGCAAGCGGGTATCACTATTAGTTTCTCTAGAAGAGCCTTAAAGCAATACCATAGGGATGCTTTTTCAGGGCATTTTGCCCCATCAGAAGCTCTAAGCATTTTACTCAAAAATACGGACTACACCCATGAATTCGTGAATAAAAATACTGTTCGTATTTTTAAGCGCCCTCCCCAAAAGTCTATTGCGCCTCCCCAAGCAGCGGCGCAAGCACGCCCAGAAATACCGGGTGTAACAAAACCAATCATTATGCCCGAGCGACCAATAATGCCGCCGAAAAACGACGAGATTATTGTAACTGCTAATAAGCGTTCTCGGTTTGAAGTTCTACAGTCCGCTCCTTACAGCGCCAGTGTCATTTCCGGAAATATGCTCAAAACATTAGGCGTGACAGATACGCAGTCTCTTGCGTTACACATTGCAGGCGTCGAGATGACCAATCTGGGGTCAAGTCGCAACAAATTGTCGGTTCGTGGTATATCAGACGGAGCATTCAATGGTCGTGTCCAATCAACGGTCGGCATTTATTTCAACGACACCCCTATCAATTTTAATGCCCCCTACCCTGAAATTCCACTTATTGATATTGAAAGCGTTGAAATATTGCGCGGCCCGCAAGGCTCCCTATACGGTGTTGGGTCTATTGGCGGCATTTTCCATGTAACAACGAAAGCACCAGACCTGACCACAAAAGCCGCATGGCTTGAAACCGACTTGTCTATTACGCACGATGGCGGTTTAAATACAGGCTTTATGGGTATGGCCAATATACCATTAGTGAAAGACAAATTGGGCGTGCGTGCCGTTGGTTATGTAATTGATAATAGCGGGTATATTGACGATATACGCCTGGGTATCGAAGATGTAAACAACACAACTATTAGAGGCAGTCGCGTCAATGCGTTATGGCAAGTTAATCCCGATTGGCAGATTAGCCTCGGTGCCGCATATCACGACGTTAATACCAATGACACACAATATGCATTGGAAGCCCTCCCAAGACTTAAAAGAGAAAATTATCTTCGTGAACCCCACCACGACGACCTAATTCACGTACATATGAATATAGAAGGCGACCAACAGTGGGGCAAAATAAAATCAACTACATCTTGGATCAACCGAAATATTGACGACGAATTTGATGCTTCCTTGTCTCTACCTGACAATTTCAGCCGGGCGGTAGAGCCAACACAGTATTTAGAACACCGGGACATCGACTTTTTCGCCCACGAGACCACTCTTAATATAGATGTCAATGAGAGGCTTGATGTTTTGCTCGGTGGTTTTTTAACCCATGCCAATATTGATTACGAATCGGAATATAAAATATTGGGTAGCGGAACAGGGCTCGAACCAGAAGTTTTGTACAAAGAAGCCAGAAGTGACACATCCACACATTACGGCGGATTTGCGGAAATTGACTATGTACTGAACGACAAAATTGAAATTAGTGCGGGTTTGCGTTGGTTTGACGAACATCTTGACACGGATACAGTCATTGAAAATTATGAAGTAGACTCTGTCGAAGTTGAGGGGCAGGAAAAAGACAGCGACTTTTTGCCTAGGCTCAATATAGGCTATCAATTTACCCCTGATGCTTATCTTTATGGATTGGTAACAGTGGGCTACCGCGTTGGTGGAATCAATACCGGCAATGCGGTGAATTCCGTTGCTATCCCTATGCCAAGCCCAGATAATGATGGCAATGACGATGATGATGATGAAAACCTATCTATATTTAAGTCCGACATAATCACCATGTACGAAATGGGCGGAAAAACTACATGGCTTAAAGATACACTTATTATTAATGCCAGTGTTTTCTATGTTGATTGGAAAAACATTCAAACCGAGCATATATTACCAGACGGTTTTTCCAGTGTGCTAAATGCAGGTGACGCGACTAATTTAGGTTATGATTTCGAGATACTTTATCGTCTAACAGATAATCTTGACATTCAAGCCAACCTCACGGTTAACGATCCAGACTTCACAAATATCAATCCGGTTCTTGGCGCAAATATTGACGGAAGACATCTACCGCGTATTCCTGATTATTCAGGCGGTTTTGTTGTGACCTACCGCAAACCCATTACAGCAGATTGGCATTCCAACTGGAGCTTCGATTATGCCTATACAGGATTGTCCCAACTTAGTTTTGCTCCGGCAGATAATTTATCTATGGGTAATAACCATTACCTGAATGCGCGAGCCAGTATTGCCAATGATATATGGCAGTTCGAAACCTTCGTCACCAATATTATAGACGATAAGTCCAACACATTTGCATTTGGCAACCCTTTTACATTCCGCTTGCAAAAACACATTACACCGCAACGCCCACGCACTATTGGCATACGTGTCAGACGACAATTCTAAAGCGCCCGGAAATTGCCATGATTTAGCCGCAAAATCGCTTTATTTTAGAATTATTAAAAAACATGAAAATACTATGGCAGTCTTTCTCGATTGGCGGCGTCTCTAAATTAACAGACGGGTTTACCCATGGTTTTATACAAAGAACAGAGACAAATAATGATGGTTCGAATGAAAGTAGCAACAACACTTATGGCGTTATCAGCCGGAATATATTTGGTTCCGTTTGCAAATGCACAAGACGCTTATCAAACTAATTTCAACAATGGCTTAAATGTGAGTACTATGGCTGGTGTACACATGACAGTTCCTTTCGGCGGAAAAAAATCCGACCGCGCCGCAGATAAGCCCCGAATTGGCCTCATGCTCAATATGACCCGTTCGTATAATGACAGATTTTTTTACACACCTAACCGCATAAACACAAATTTACTTGACTTCGGCATGCAATTTGATGGCCGCCCAACAATGCTCGTAAACGGGGAAGATATGTACACGCCTTTATTCGCCCCGCTTAATGCAAGCGGCGAAGGGAGTGGAGATATTACCATTTCAAAAAACACCGTATTACTAGTTGCAGGCGCGGCCTTGGTTGTTGGCGCGACTGCTGCACTGGTTGGCAATCTCAGTGATGATGATTATGATGACGATTACGATGATTATGACGATTAACTTTCAAATTATAAAGCAAATACAAATTAGCTCATGTGAGCAATGGTTGGGGAAATTATGAAACTTTCAATGATGGAGTATACAATGAAAATTAAAACTGCAAAAATTAGTACAACACTAGCCCTTCTGGGAACAACTTTCTTGGTATCGGCATGCGGAGGCGGAGGAACGGAAACACCGCCTGTAGCTGTAACACCGCCACCGCCGCCTGTCAGTCAGGCGGACACACCAGTCAAGGCCGTTGGCCCTATTTCCGGATTTGGTAGCGTGATTGTAAATGGAGTGCGCTATGATACGGACAATGCCACATTTATTATTAACGGTGTAACGGGTACACAAGACGACCTAGATGTGGGCGCAGTCGTTGCTATCAAGGCCGAAGTTGACGCGAATGGCAATGCGGTAGCCTCTGAAGTAAGCTATGACAATAATGTCCAAGGCCCTATCAGTTCTATTGATACCATAAATAGCCGCATGGTGGTTTTAGGCCAAACAATCATTATTGATGGCAACACCTCCTTTGACAAAAATATCACCCCAGCAACACTTGCTGGCCTGGCAGTTGGCGACGTTGTAGAGGTTAGCGGCACAGTCGATGCAAATAGTAATATTGTAGCCAGCCGTATTGATTTGGAAAACGTAAATTCTGAATACGAGGTAGAAGGTGTTGTGTCTGCACTGGACAACACGGCACAAACATTTCAGATTAACCAGCTCGTTGTTGACTTTTCCCAAGCTAGATTGGAAGATTTTGATGCCAATGGGCTAGCGAATGGTTTATATGTGGAAGCCGAAGGAACCACAATGAATAACGCTGGTGCTTTAGTCGCAACAAAGGTGGAATTTGAAGGCTCAGATGGTCGCGACGATGATTATGTCGGGAGCAATAATGAAGAAGGCGAATTGGAAGGCTTTGTTACCGAATTTACATCTAGCGCTGATTTCAAAGTTTCCAATATACCCGTAATTACAGATTCGCGTACACGATATGAGTACGGTAATGCCGGAGATATTGCCCTGAATGTACGCCTAGAAGTCGAAGGAACCTATAATGCTAACGGCGTGCTTGTTGCTGATGAGGTAGAGTTTAAAAACGGTAATAATAGCGACAGTGATGACAGCAATAACAATAATGGCGCTGACATTAAGGTAGAATCTACCCTTGATGCCATTGATAGCGCCAATAACGTAATCACCATTTTTGGCACAGAGTTTGAAGTTGATACTTCCACACGGTATGAAGATGATAGCCGTGCTAATGTCAGGAACTTTAACTTCTCTAGCCTATCTGTTGGTGATTATCTTGAGGTCACAGGGTATGATCGTGGTGGCAGCAGGCTCTATGCATCAAAAATCGAACGTGACGATCCGGATAATGAAAGCGAAATCGAAGCTTTCGTTGAAACAGTCGGAACAGACAGCCTGATTATGCTCGGTGTAACCGTTTCGACAAATGCCACAACACGCTACGAAGATATCAATGAAAACAATATCTCTCAAGCTGCCTTTTTCAGTCAACTGAGGGTCGGCGACCTTGTTGAAGCCGAAGGCATAAAAACAGGTACTACCTCTCTAGATGCAACTGAACTTTCTATAGAACGTCCGGATTATGATGACTAAAAAACATCCAAAATTATAATCGAGATAATAAAGCACTCCCAGATTTTGGGGGTGCTTTTTTGTATCTACACCCATCCCCAAAACAAGACGGTGTCTTCACTACCAAAGGTATGCGTTTATGCACCTCCCCATTCCGGCTACAC
>JALSHM010000432.1 GCA_026982235.1 Robiginitomaculum sp.
CAGCCCTGCCGCCGGAATACGCCACTCGCGTAGCCGCGCGGTCAAATCATCAATCTTAAGCGCCCCCTCCAGCAAAGAATAAGGCGTGCGACAGCGCAAAGGTATAAATATAGGATCCCCGCGCCTGCTGTTCGTCACCATAGCCTTACTTTCCTTACCCAATTAGCCGCCCAAAATCATCATCCAGACGCTCATCATAATTACGAATCCACCAAGCACCATACCACTACCAATGTCCATAACAATCTGTTTCATAATAAACTCCCAATCTATTGTTCTTGTTTTGTTCTTTTACAGGAACACCCAATAAGGTCAAGAGGAAATTTGAAATTCTGTTTTATGCGGGCTAATGAGGCCGTTGATTGTAGGCAGCGCTTACCCTACCCCGTGCAAGTCAAATTTCTCTGCGAGCAAATCCAGTGCCGCTGCCCAGGCGCGTTTTTCTGCGACTGCATTATACTGGACACCGTTTTTCGGGTCATTGGCACCCTCAACCATAAAGGCGTGTTTTGTGCCGCCATAGGCGTGAATTTGCCAATCGCATTTGGCCTTGGTTAGCTCTTCGCCCAATTCTGTGACAGCGGTGGGCGGCACCATGGGATCGTCCCAGCCATGCAGGGCGAGAACACTGGCTTTAATCTTCTTAGCAGGCAGGCCATTACCGCCAAACAGGCCGTGAAAACTAATCGCGGCTTTCAAATCGGCACCGGAGCGCGCTAAATCCAGCGTGCACAAGCCCCCAAAGCAAAAACCCATCATAGCGATATTATCTGCGTCGACCTGTTCCAGCCCTTGCGCCGCTTTCAAAGCAGCTTTCAGGCGTTTCAGGAGCATTTTGCGGTCATTGACAAATGGCATCATCAAGGCCTGGTTATCCTCTGGATTATCGCCTTGTTGGCCATCGCCGTAAACATCTATCGCAAAACCAACATAGCCCTGCGCTGCCATTTGCACGGCTTTACTCTCGGCAAATCCGTCGCGCCCACCCCAAGCATGAGCCACCATTACACAAGGTTTAGGATCAGCATAGGTCTCGTCCCAAGCCAAATAACCAATACATTTTTGCTTGCCGTCATTATATTCAAATGGTTTAGTGGTGATGTTCATGAGATGTCCTTTAAATTAGATTCTCAGCGTTATAATGGATTGGCACCCTAAATACAATGATTTGCTACACGTGTATAGGCTCAGGTGTTTTGAGAATCCGGTGATATGGACGCACGCGCAGGCTTGCTCTGTGCTAGTTTCACGCGGATTTTTACGCCGTCTACCAGCGCCTTAATAGCAGCCTTGGCGGCACCAGCTTTGGGCATTTCCACAAACCCGAACCCCTTGGATGCACCGCTCACCTTATCCATAACCAAATTACAAAATTGTACATCCCCAAACGCCGCAAATAGCGCACTCAAGGTTTCCTCAGTCGTAGCCCGCGCCAAATTCCGAACAAGTATTTCCATGGGGTTCCTTATGGGTGGTGGTTTCACAGAGTTATAGGAGGGCGATAAAGGGCAATGGTGCGATGTGGATTACACACGACCTCTTGAGAGTTCCCTTGTGGCGCAAAAGGCGCGGATCCACCCTACCCCCAAACCAAATCAGCTTCGGTCTTCGCCTTGACTTCGTCTATCTCCACCCCCGGAGCCAACTCTGTTACGCGGAACCTGGTCTCACCCTCACCACGCGAGAACACACCTAAGTCGGTGATGACCATGTCTATGCAGTTGCGGCCAGTTAGCGGTAATGTGCATTCTGGGAGGAATTTAGATTTTCCGGCGCGGTTGGTGTGATCCATAACGGCTACGCAGCGTTTTACGCCAGCGACCAAGTCCATAGCCCCGCCCATGCCTTTGACCATTTTTCCGGGTATCATCCAATTGGCAATGTCGCCGCCTTGGCTGATTTCCATGGCACCCAAGATTGAAATATCTATATGGCCGCCGCGTATCATGGCAAAGCTTTCGGCTGAATTGAAATACGAAGACCGGCGTAGTTCGGTTATGGTTTGCTTGCCTGCGTTAATCAGGTCGGGATCCACCTCGTCCGGGTAGGGGAACGGCCCCATGCCGAGCATGCCGTTTTCGCTTTGCAGGGTGACATCAACCCCGTCCGGGATATGATTGGCCACCAGTGTCGGGATACCAATACCCAGATTGACATAAAAACCGTCTTTAAGCTCCTGTGCGGCGCGTTTCGCCATATCGTCTCTTGTCCAGGCCATTATGCACTCCCCCGCTCACCCCGGCCTAGACCGGGATCCCTTGTCGTCATGTTTTCAATGCGTTTTTCGCATTTGGCTTCGATGATGCGTTGCACATATATGCCCGGCGTGTGAATATAATTAGGGTCAAAACTGCCGACTTCGACCAGTTCGTCAACTTCGACCACCGTCACCTTGCCCGCCGTCGCCATCATCGGATTGAAATTGCGGGCGGTTTTTTTGAATTGGAGATTGCCCTGGGTGTCGCCGCGCCACGCTTTGACTAGGGACACATCGGCCTTTAAACCCGTTTCCATAATATATTCTTCACCGTCAAATTCCATGGTCGGCTTGCCCTCGGCTATAACCGTGCCCACACCCGTCTTGGTATAAAAGCCCGGTATGCCAGCTCCGCCAGCGCGGATACGCTCGGCCAATGTGCCTTGGGGGTTAAATTCTAAATCCAATTCACCTGCCAGAAACTGCCGCTCAAATTCTTTATTTTCACCCACATAAGAGGAAATCATTTTCTTAATTTGGCGAGTCTCTAGCAATAGCCCTAACCCAAACCCATCAACGCCCGCATTATTGGAAATTGCGGTAATGTTCTGCGCACCACTATCTCGCAATGCTGCGATTAAATTCTCGGGAATGCCACAAAGCCCAAACCCGCCGGACATAACAGTCATACTGTCAAAGGTCAGACCCTGAAGTGCCTCGGCGGCGGTTTTAAATACTTTACTACTCATAAAATTCCTCACTTTGCGGTGTTTTAGCAGGTCAGCTTAAAATGCCAAGATTATTCGGGATATTCTCCCTTCCCGTAAGAAAGCGGAGAAATAGGTTTCCTTACTCCTCCCAATAATATGGCGCCCGCTTTTTATCGCCGCTCAAAACTTCTTCCATAGTGTCCGCCTTATAGAGACGCCCGCCGAGCATGACATGTTCAACAGTATCGGTGTTTGCTATATCTTCTAGAGGATTACCCCCTAGGATGATGAGGTCAGCTAGTTTTCCGGGTTCTAGAGAACCTATGTCTTTTGCGTAACCCAAATGTTTAGCCGGGGTAATGGTGGCTGTGCTAAGGGCTTGTAGGGAGCTCATGCCACCGCGTACAAAACTCCACATTTCCCAATGCGCGCCAAGGCCTTCGCGTTGACCGTGTGCGCCGATACTAACCGGGACGCCCGCTTCAAACAATTTCTTGGCCGTAGCTGCGCTGGTGGCATCCATATAATCTGCCTCCGGCGCTTTCTGGCGTCGCACTGATGCGGGTTGCAAAACATGGGGCGGGACATGTTTGGACAGCAATGAATGCTTCCAAACATCGCTACGTTGATAATAATATCTCTCGGCGCTAAGGCCTCCGTAAGTTACATTTAAAGTCGGTGTGTAACCCACCTCGGTCTGGCTGTAGAACTGTATAACATCATCATACAAATCCGATTGCGGCAAATTATGTTCAATGCCCGTATTACCATCCGCCACCATGGAGAGATCCATGTGAAAGAGTGAACCACCTTCGGCCACCACGGCGATATTAGCTTCCCGCGCCGCAGCCACCACTTGCTGACGCTGTTCGCGGCGGGGTTGGTTGTAATTTTTGACGCTGTGCGCCCCCTGGGACTTTAGGCGGGAAATATGTTCTACTGCGTCTTCTTTACTATCAATATTTGCGAAAAACCCGGGAGCCTTAGCGCCATAAATAATTTCACCAGTGGAAAATGTGCGTGGTGCCAATATCATGCCTGCCCGTTGCATTTCAGATGCAGCGAAAATCAGATCTGCCCGTGAAGACGGATCATATATAGTGGTCACGCCAAAGGCCAAATGGGCAATAGCTGACCAGTTTTGATTGGGAATCAAACCGTTCGTGCCCTGCGCACCATGGGCATGGGCATCTATTAGGCCGGGAATGATAGTTTTACCCTCCACATCAAATAATTTGGCTTCGCCGGGGATTGTTACATCATCAACCGAGCCAATCGCCTTGATACGGTTATTTTCAATCACAATCACCCCATCTTCGATTATGCCGCCGTCTTTGTCTGACATAGTGATGATATGGGCATTAACGATAGCAATCATACCGCTTGGGCGATCCGCCTTTCGACTTACGCGCAATTTAGTTTTCTTGTAGGGCGGCTCTGTCTCTAAATCTGGGGTAATATCCGACAGATTGACCGTGAACAAATTCGGGCCAAGGCTCCAATTTATTTGCGCCCCATCCTTAGACCAGCTTGGATATTGTGCGCCACCATTGGATAGTTTGACCACAGGTAAAGCCTTGCCTTTTGGTCCGGCAGAAATATCTTGTGGCCCGGGTAAAACTGGCATTGTAAACAGATTGTAATTCTCGCGAAAAATTAAGTTTTTACCGTCTGGCGCAATCATAAACACTTGTGCCAATTTCGAAGACGCATGGACGCGTTCGGCCTCGCCGTTTAAATCTGTACTGACTAGAGATCTGGTTTTGTTTTGGCTTTTGGTGAAATATATCCTATTTCCAGTTTTGCCGTAATGGGGCGCTTCACCGGATTTACTAAAGCGTGCCATATCGCCCCCCGCCGCCGGGATTAAATATAATCCGGGCGCATTTGACCATGAGCCAGATGTGAGATAACCGCCCGCAGTTTTTTCGAAGACCACCACATGCCCGCTGGGCGAAAATGCGGGGTTTGCATAATGACCGGGATTTTCAGTAATCTTTTGCCCTTTACCAGCTTTCACATCCCAGACATATAACGCCCCTAATTTGTCGTCTTGCCAGGAGGCAAAGACCAGTTTCTTGCTGTCACGAGACCAAGACGGATAAAGTTCACGCACATCATCGTCCCAATCGGTTAAGCGCATAGGTTTGCCGCCGGACAATGATTTCATGTATAGCTTACCGAATGCTTCAAACACAACATTTTGGCCATCGGGCGACACACTGGTGAATTTGACCATCTTCGCATTAACCATATCCGGTGAAACCTCTATGGTCGGACGCGGTGGCTTTATAACTGTGCGGGTATCTTGTATCCGAAATGGGATGCGATCGACCGATCCGTCTTTCATATTATAGCGGTGAATTTGTCCACCTGCCCAAAATACCAGACCGGAACCATCAGGTGTCCAATCCATATTGGGATAAACACCATGCACGGCCCAAGTCTCTTGCATGTCTTGATCTAGGTCATCAAAAATTTTACGCTCAACACCAGATTCCATATCCTTGAGGTATAATTTACTCTTGGCACGCTCACGGCGCACAAAGGCCATAGTCTTGCCGTCCGGAGAAGGAGTTGGCCGCACCGAGCCGCCAAAACCACTCACTGCCGTGCTAATTTCGCCCGTGTCCATGTCGTATTTTAGAATTTCAAACAAAGTTGAATTGGAATCTTGGGCATAGATAAAGCGGTTTCCGGGCGTGGTGTTCATGGAATAATAGATAGATTTTCCGTCTGGCGCGAACATGGGTTCACCCAGTTCTTTTTGAAAACTCTCATTCGGGCGCTTGACCAATTTTACGCCGTTCCCCCCTTGGGTCGAATATAACCAGATTTCGCCCGTCCCCAAAGATCTACTCGTGGTAAAATGTTTGCGCGCCGCAATAAAACGTCCGTCCGGCGACCATGTTGGATTATTCAAGAGGCGAAATTTCTCCTTGGTGATTTGTTTGGCATTTTTGCCGTCTACATCCATGGTCCAAATATTATCGGCCCCACCCCTATCAGAGGTAAAAGCAATCCGTTTGCCGTCCGGGGAAAACCTTGGCTGAATCTCCCAGGCCATACCGCTAGCTATGGCGGTAGCTTTGCCGCCCTTGATAGGCATAGTGTAAATATCACCGAGCAAATCAAAAGCTATGGTCTTTCCGTCCGGCGAAACATCCAAACTCATCCAAGTTCCGGTTTTGGTATTGATATGAATATCAGTTTTTTCGCCCGGCGGGTTGGAAATATCCCATTTCGCATCCTTTTCGCCCTCACTTGCAAAACTCGGCAAAACTGAAGTAAAGCTAAGACAAGCCGTTGTTATGAATAAAACACCAAATTTGGCAACAGACATATAAACCTCCTATAATCTAAAAGGACTGTTACCTCTGTAATCGCACAGTGTCACGGTTAATCGCCGTTAAGGGGAATTATTTAATCAATTTGGCCTTGCTTCGCTGTGCTGGTTTGTTTCGCTCATGCTAACAGGGTGCGTGCTATTTTGTCCACTTGCGCAAATATGGCAATATGGCATAAAGTCTAAATTATATTCTTGCGCACAAATGAGAAATAATCATGGCTGACCCACAATATCCTGACGTACTTTTATGGGCTATTCCCTTCTTTATATTGTGCATCGGGTTAGAGCTAGTTTGGCTTAAATATCACCCGATAAAAAATGCCTATACCTTCAAAGATGCCCGTACGTCCCTGATAATGGGGGTCGGCTCGACCATTAGTGATTTATTACTGAAAGTGCTTTTGGTGGGATCTCTATTTTGGGTCTGGCAGTTTCGTTTTTTTGACCTTGGGAGTTCAATTTGGGTTATCTTACTGGCTTTAGTGCTGACGGATTTTGTCTATTACCTCATCCATTACACCTATCATAAATCCCGTTGGTTTTGGGCGACCCATATTGTGCATCACTCATCTGAACACTATAATTTAACAACCGCCCTGCGCCAACAATGGACCAACGGAATTTCTGGAACAGTATTGTTTAAATTTCCGCTTGTCTTATTGGGTATACATCCGGCTATTATCGTGTTTGTCATGGCTATAAACCTGATTTATCAATTTTGGATACATACTGAAACCATCCATAAAATGCCCAAATGGTTTGAGGCCGTAATGAACACACCCAGCCATCACCGCGTTCATCACGGGCGCAATGCACGTTATCTGGATTGCAATTATGCCGGCATTTTCATCATTTGGGACAGAATGTTCGGTACATTCGTCCCAGAGTTACCGGATGAAAAAGTGGATTATGGCATTGTCAAGCCCATCACAACTTACAACCCCTTTAAAGTCGCCTTTGCAGAATTTTTTGCTATCGCTAAAGACGTATTTTCCAAGGGTCTGACGCCTAAGCAAAGATTTAAATACTTATTTGCTGCACCAGGCTACTCCCATGATGGTTCACGTCAAAAAGTCGCGCAAATCAAGGCAGATTATATCAAAGAAAACCCGGAACAGGCTGGTACGCCTGGCCTTCCAGAAATCATACATAAAAATTAAGACAATATTAGCCATATTTACGCACAATATCTCTCAAGTTTAATTTTTATGACCTGACAAGATTTTTGGGAGTTTATGATGCGTATATTTACGGGCGCTATGATTACGACAACAATATTGGTATTGGCGGGATGTTCTACGACCGCCCAGAACCCAAATTATCAGCAAACTACTAAATATAAGGGGAGCAATCCTTATTCAAATCAAACCGTAGTGCAACAAGCACATTACCAAACACAAGCTGCTGCTCCGGTCTCATACGCCCCACAGGAAGCGCCTTTGGGGTACGCCCCGCAAGTCGCACCAATGACTGCTCCAACACTTACACGTCAATCCACACCAACATATCAAACCATACCGCAGGCCGTCACCTATGAAGCGCCGCGCGCAGAGCAAGGCCTGCAAGAAAATACGACAAGTTTAGGCGATAACGGCACTCCAGGCTATTACGCCGTCAACGGCACCCCGCCGCCCGTACAAACCGTGGAGCCACAATTCACGCAAATTCAACCGAATCAGCCTCAGCAATTCCAACCTGCACCTATTCCCGTACCTTCAGGATTTACGGCTCTCCCCAAGCTAGTGGGCACTATACGCCATACTGTCATTCCCGGCGATACGCTTTATTCCCTTGCCCGCACTACATGTAGTAGTGTAGCGGAAATCCAGAGTATGAACGCTATTAATGCTGAATTTTATATTCGCGCAGGCGACGATATTCTCTTGCCTAGCGGGAGATGTGCAGAGTAAGACACCCTATATATTCAAACCGCTCGTTTTGAGGGTTATGGGGAAAATATCATGCGCAAACGCTTTGCCAAAATTCTTGCCACCGTCGGCCCCGCCAGTGCGGCGCCTGATACGTTAAAACTGTTGCATGATGTTGGAGTCGATGCTTTTCGGCTCAATTTCTCGCACGGTTCCCATGAAGACCATGCCCGTTCCATCAAAGCCATCCGCGATGTGGAGAAATTCAGCGGTAATGCCATAGCCATAGTCGCAGACATGCAAGGCCCCAAAATACGGGTCGGTACTTTCAAAGCTGGCAAAACGACTTTGCGCTACGGTGAAGACATTACGCTCGTCGTTGGCGATACTTCGGATGAAGACGGTATCATTCCTCTACCCCATCCTGAGTTGATAGAGGCTCTTTGCGTTGGTGACGCGCTAAAGTTTGATGATGGCAAGCTCATGGTCACCATAACCGAGAAAGCCAAATCCGCTTTAAAAGCCCGCGTCGATGTGCCGGGTGTTTTGGGCAATAAAAAAGGTGTCAATGTCATTGGTACGGTTCTGCCTATGTCGGCCATGACTGAAAAAGACAAGATTGATATGGCATTTGCCCTTTCACAAAAGGTCGATTTCATTGCGCTTTCCTTCGTGCAAAAAGTCCAAGATGTCATTGATGCCAAAGCCATCATTGGCGACAAGGCTGGGCTTATTGTTAAGATTGAAAAACCCTCAGCAGTGGACGACATCGAAGCCATTTTGAAGCTCGCAGATGCGGCCATGGTCGCGCGCGGGGATTTGGGTGTGGAACTGCCCCTAGAGCAAGTCCCCGTCGTGCAGCGCAAAATCATTACCGTCGCCCGCGCCCTTGGTAAGCCCGTCATCGTGGCCACCCATATGTTAGAGAGCATGATAGACGCCCCAACCCCAACTCGCGCCGAAGCTTCTGATGTGGCAACTGCTATTTACCAAGGCGCAGATGCTGTGATGCTCTCTGCCGAGACCGCCGTCGGTCGTCACCCTGCCACAGCGGTTGCTATTATGGATCGCATCATCAAGGCCGCCGAGACCGATCCCAGTTACCCGGATTACTACACCCGTGCCAATCTACGCCCACAAGCCACAATAAATGACGCTATAAGCCAATCTATTCGCGGCATTGCCGAAGTCCTGAAGTGCCAAGCCGCCATAGGCTATACCCGCACTGGATCAACCGTAATGCGCATCGCCCGCGAGCGCCCACCGTGCCGCATTATCGGCCTGACCCCGGATAAAACCGTAGCCTCACGCATGGCACTAACATGGGGCGTTCGCGCTGTCGTAATGGACGACCCAGCCAGTTTTGAAGACATGTTAGAGGTAACGCAAGACATAGCCAAACAACAAGCCGACGCCACACCCGGCGATAAGGTCATCATAGCCGCAGGCATCCCTTTCGGCAGGCCAGGCACAACAGATACACTAAAAATTGCGATTATAGATTAGGATACTATAAATCTGTCGTTAGATTTAGGCCTATTGCGCCGACTAAAATTAGCGCAATCATGCTTATTTGTATTAAACTCAGTTTTTGGCCGAAGACCAAGAGCCCCACCAGTGTAATCAATACAATGCCACAACCCGCCCAAACCGCATAAGCCACACCCACAGGA
>JALSHM010000433.1 GCA_026982235.1 Robiginitomaculum sp.
GGCTATGGTTGTTTCCACAAATGAGCGATTGCCAAAGTCTTCGGAAATCACCTGTTGGAAATTGTGTTCATTGTCCGCGATGACCTTTGCCAGTTTTTGTAAATTTGCCTTGCGCTCTGCCCATGACGGGTTTGGGTTGGCGTTAAATGCCGCCCGCTGGGCATTCATTATCTTTTGCAAATTTTCATCAGACATGCTCATCCCCTTATTCCTGCATTTTAGGTCATTTTAATATAGTTACCGGGGCTGTCCCAGATAACTATGTCATCTACTTCTTAACCTACTGATTTAACAACCTTTTTTGTGTCAGTGGGTCACTGTTGTTAAATCGCCACTCACATTCTTTTAAAAATAGCCCAAAATTGGTCTTGGGTACACCATTAAATTTGCGCATATGGCGCTTGGCCTGGTTCCAGAAATTTTCAGTTCCGTTGATGTGATTATCACCCTCGGCAAACAGTTCCGAGTGGTTGATCCTAAAGTGGTAAAAATCGGCCACATCGAGCGCATTATAACCACGCCAGCCATCAGAATGGACGATGCTATCTGAGACAACCTTACGCTCAATGATCGGCTGCAAAGTCTTGGAAGAGGCATCCGGAATGATTTTGGTATAGACCTTGCCACCGCGCTTAAGTAGGCCAAATACAGGGATTTTACCACCTGCACCCCGTTCCAACTCAAATGCGATAATCTCGCGCAACCGGTGGAAATAATAGGCCGCCGACTTGCGGTTTACACCGCACAATCTAGCGGCACACCGCGCTCTAGTTCCGGCAACAAAAAGCTCTCTCAATCTGCCTTGCTTATACTGACTTAGTCTGCTCTTTCTCATACTCTCCTCTATAACACATTTTTTGCGTTATCTGGGACAGCCCCAAGAAATAAAACATATAAATGATGGGCTTGAAACGCCCTAAACGCTTGACATTTTGGCGGCGGCGTATCAATGCGGGGCTAAATTCTTACTTCGATAAATAAAGAGATACTCATGCACGCTTATCGCACCCATACTTGTAATGAACTTCGCAGCGAACAGGTCGGAGAAACTGTGCGCCTGTCCGGCTGGGTTCACCGTAAACGCGAACACGCCAATGCGCTGTTTATTGATCTACGCGACCATTATGGTATCAGCCAAGTCGTGGTTTACCCCACGGCAGACTTTTATGAAGCGGCCAAGCGGTGCCCGTCTGAATCCGTGATTACGGTCACGGGCGAATTATTGGCGCGCGATAGCGAAGCAGTAAATAAAGAATTACCCACGGGCGAGGTAGAGCTACGCGCTGACCAGATAATTATTGAAAGCCCGGCGGCAAAATTGCCCTTACCCGTGTTCGGAGAGCAAGACTATCCTGAGGACATTCGCCTCAAACACCGCTATTTGGATTTGCGCCGCGAGACCTTACATAAGAACATTATCTTGCGCGGCCAAGTGATTAACTCTCTGCGCCGCCGGATGATTGACCAAGGTTTCACCGAATTTCAAACCCCTATCCTAACCGCAAGTTCGCCCGAAGGGGCACGGGATTTCTTGGTGCCGTCGCGCCTCAACCCCGGCAAGTTTTATGCCCTGCCCCAAGCCCCACAACAATTCAAGCAGCTTTTGATGGTGGCGGGTTTTGACCGTTATTTCCAAATCGCGCCGTGTTTCCGCGACGAAGATGCGCGCGCCGACCGTTCGCCGGGTGAATTCTATCAGCTCGATATTGAAATGAGTTTTGTCACTCAAGAAGATGTATTTAGCGCCATCGAACCTGTGATGGCAGGCGTGTTTGAAGAATTTGCTGCCCATACCGGAGAAGCCCGCAAGGTGGAAACCCCCTTCCCGCGTATTCCCTACAAAGAAAGCATGGAGAGATACGGCTCTGACAAACCTGATTTGCGCATTCCGTTCGAGCTGACCGATGTGTCCGAGTTTTTCACTGATGAGAGCAAAACTGGCTTTGGTATATTCGCCAAAATTACAGGTGGCGGCGGCAAGGTCATCGCCATTCCTGCGCCCGGTGCCAATGACAGCCAGTCGCGCAAATTCTTTGATAGTATGGACAAATGGGCCAAGAAAGACATGCAAGCGCCGGGTCTTGGCTATGCGCGTTTGAAACTTGCAGACGACGGCAGTGTGGACTCTCAAGACCCTGTTTTGAAAAACTTCGAGCCGGCGCATCTAAAAGCCTTGCTGGATAAAATGGGTCTTAAGGCTGGCGATGGTGTGTTCTTTTCTGCGGGCAAGAAAAGTGACGCTTATAAGCTCGCTGGTGCCGCCTTGAAAAAAATCGCGGCGGATTTGGATATGATCGATGAGGGCGTGTTTAAGTTTTGCTGGATTGTCGATTTCCCCATGTATGAATGGGATGAAGAGACGAAAAAAGTCGAGTTCTCCCATAACCCGTTCTCTATGCCGCAAGCCCCAGAGGGCATGAGTGCTATGGACTTACTTGAGGCCGCAGATACGGTCGAAAAGCAGCTCGACATTCTCGCCTATCAATATGACATCGTCTGTAATGGCGTTGAGCTGTCCTCGGGTGCTATCAGGAACCACAAGCCGGAAACCATGTATAAAGCGTTCGAGCTTGCGGGTTACGGCCCGGAAGTCGTGGACGATAAATTCGCAGGCATGATCAATGCATTTAAATACGGCGCCCCACCCCACGGCGGTATTGCGCCGGGTGTTGACCGGATTGTCATGCTCCTCGCTGGAGTCGACACAATCCGTGACGTGATTTTATTCCCTATGAATGGTCAAGCGCAAGATTTAATGATGAACGCCCCCGCAGAGGTGGACGCCAGCGCTTTACGCGAATTGCATCTACGCTTGGATCTGCCGAAAGAGAAATAAGCAATAAAATTGTCATCCCGGCCAAGCCGTTCTTGCGGCGCAGAGCCGGGATCTCAATGTTTAGACGAAACTGCGAGATCCCGGGTGACCGTAAGGAATGCATCTTGTGCAAGCCCGGGATGACAAAATAGTTGTACCAGGGTATTTTACTAGCGATTACCTTTGGCTTGAACGGCTTCGAGCTTGCGCCGGGATTTCTCCAGCTTGGCGCGGGTGGGGCTATTCATAGGCAGATCCCCCAAGGCGCCGTCAATACCGCGCATAATTTCGTCGAGTTCGGTTGAGCGAATAGAAAGCATCGTGCTACGCTTTGACAAATGCGGTGCCATTATCGGGCGCATGAGTGTCGGTGGCGCTTGCGGCACCATTCTTTCCATGGGGGCTATTAGGTTAGGTTTATGCTCTCCCTCTAAAGCCACAACGTCTAACGGACAAATTTTCAAACTGAAATCCTTAGGTAATTGTGTCTCTTTGGAACCACAGGCACTGTCCAATTGGCTTTGAGTCAAACCAGATAGCTCAGCCATTTCCGCGCCGCTAAAATCAGCTCCCGCGAAATTAGCATCTTTTACCTCAGCGTCGCCGAATTTGGTGCCTATGAATTTTGCACCAGAAAAATCAGAGCCTGTAAAATCACCACGATCAAGCTTGGCTTTGGTGAAATTAGCATTGACAAATATCGCGCCCATAGCATCTGTGCTTTTCAAGCGGGCTTTAGTGAAATTGCTATTGGTAAAATTTCCACCGGTGAGATCGGCCTTATGTAAATCGGCAAGGATGAAATTAGACGAAACCAAATTCACATCAGACAACGTAGAACTGCGCAATACGGCTCTATTCATATTAACCTTATCGCCTTTTACACCCATCAAATAAGCTTTGTAAAACGAGGTATGGTCAAGATTGGCTTTGCTAAAATTTGCACCCGCCAAATTGGAATGGGAGAAATCACTGCCCGCAAAATTTGCACCCTTTAGAGACATTCCAGGCATAATTCGCCGCGATAAATCACATTCAGCACAGGAGCCGGAAAGGTGCACGCTGGTGCTGACGGGGGTCTGCGATAGCGCAGAATTAGACCACAAAAAAACTGTAGCAGAGAGGCAAATAGCCGCCCGCTGGATAAGCAATTGTATATTCATGGCTACTCTATAGCGCAAATTGTTCTACTACGCGAGTGATTTTGCATTAAAATACAGTTACTTTTTCACCTACCAAAATCTGCCGCGCGAACGGTTATGAACATCCAGTGGTTGACCCACATGTCTCACATTTCAGGCACGTCCCATTGCGCACCAAGGTAAAATGCGCACAGGTCGGACAGGCATCACCCGTATAGCCTTTAAAACGCGCTTCTTGGGCGGTTATAGTGCTTTCGGTAATGCTCGCAGGGGCTGGCGACGGGGTTGCTCCACCACTCGACACTTCGGTCTGGTCAAGCATTTCGGTTTCATCCTGTTGCGATTGCGATTCCGCATCAGCCGTATCCGTTGCCACTGTTTCTGGGGAAGAACGCAGGAAATGCACGATATTATCCGCATCACCACCGCGCAAGAAACCTTTGGAATATGGGACAGAAGGCGCATCTTCAAACTTGCCCCGTCCTGCCTCTTGGTCACGTTCATTATCCCCACTGCCAACTGCATCAGGCGTGATGGAATTGGGATCAACATGGGCAAGGTCATCCCAGCCAAGATAGGAAATCCCCAATTCGCGGAAAATATAATCTAGGATGGAATTGGCAAATTTAATGGTCTCATTGCCTTTAACCGGGCCAGATGGTTCGAAACGGGTAAAGATAAAGGCATCGACAAATTCCTCTAAAGGCACACCATATTGTAAGCCAATAGAAATGGCGATAGCAAAATTATTCATGACAGACCGAAAGGCTGCGCCCTCTTTGTGCATGTCAATGAAAATCTCGCCAAGCGAGCCATCTTCAAATTCGCCCGTATGCAGATAAACCTTATGGCCACCTACTGAAGCTTTTTGGATATAGCCCGTGCGGCGATCGGGTAATCTGTGGCGCTTTGCTGGTTTTTCGACAATGCGCTCGACGATTTTCTCAACAATTTTTTCTGCGCCAACCGAGGCTTGTGCAGCTGCGGATTGCTCTTTGGTCTCGTCCAGCGCGTCCATGGCCGCTTCGTCGAACAGGGCGGAGTTGAGCGGTTGCGACAATTTAGAACCGTCGCGATAAAGCGCGATAGCTTTGAGGCCGAGATTCCATGCATCCCGGTAAACATCCGCACATTCATCTATGGTCGCCGTGCTGGGCATATTGACGGTCTTGGAAATCGCGCCAGAAATAAACGGTTGTGCTGCTGCCATCATCAATATGTGGGCATCAACGCTCAGGCTACGCGTGCCGATACGGCCACACGGCATAGCGCAGTCAAATACGGGCAAGTCCGTGGCTTTTAAATGCGGTGCCCCTTCGAGGGTCATAGCGCCGGAGCAAAATACATTGGCCGCTTCTATATCGTCTTGCGAATAACCCAAAACGGGCAGCAAATCATTGCCGCTAGCTTCTAATTGCGCCTCCGTTAAACCAAGCACGTCTTTGCAAAAATCTTCGCCGAGCGTCCATTTGTTAAACACGTAGCGTATATCAAATGCATCTTTGAGCGCAGCTTCGACCATGGCTAGGCGTTGTTCGTCAAAACCGCGAGATTTTAAATCTTCAAGAGAGATTGCCGGCGAACCAGCCAGTGACCCCGTACCCAATGCATAGTTCTCGATGTCAACAATTTGGCGTTTGGTATAGCCGAGCGCCGCCAGTGCGCGGGGCACAGAGCGGTTGATAATTTTAAAATGCCCCCCGCCCGCTAGCTTCTTGAACTTAACCAGGGCAAAATCTGGCTCGATGCCCGTGGTGTCGCAATCCATAATCAAGCCAATAGTGCCCGTTGGCGCGATAACAGAAACCTGGGCATTGCGATAGCCGTGTTTTTTACCGCCCGCTTCGGCGCGTATCCAGCGCTTCACGGCGGTGGCTGCCAAACCTTCGTAAGGGCAAGCCTTATGATTAAGCGGCGGCGGGGTCACAGATAGCCCGTCAAAATCCGTTCGGCCTTCTGCGGCGCGGCGATGATTTTTAATCACGCGGAGCATGGGCTTACTATTCTTCTCATATTCAGAAAACGCGCCCAAATTCTTGGCCATTTTTGCAGATGTCCCGTAAGCGACGGCACTGAGGAGCGCAGCCACAGCCCCTGCCGTAGCCCGCCCTTCTTCACTGTCATAGGCAATACCGCTAGCCATCAATAGCCCGCCTATATTGGCATAACCAAGGCCGAGCGTGCGGTACATATAAGACTTACGTGCGATTTCCTTAGAGGGGAATTGCGCCATTAGAACAGATATTTCTAGGGTTATCGTCCAAAGATGACAAGCATGCTCAAACGCAGGCACATCAAATGTTACGCCTTTACCCTTGAATTTTATCAAATTGATTGAAGCCAAATTACAGGCCGTATCATCCAAAAACATATATTCGGAACACGGATTAGAACCGCGTATTTCGCCGGATTCTGGGCAAGTGTGCCAATCATTTATGGTATCATGATATTGAATGCCCGGATCCGCACTCGACCAAGAGGCCAATCCGATTTGGTGCCATAAATCCCGCGCCCGCACGGATTTCGCAATCGAACCATCCGTGCGGCGAATGAGATCCCATGTTTCGTTCGCCTTAACGGCACGCAAGAAATCATCACTAACCCGTACGGAGTTATTGGCATTTTGCCCAGCGACTGTGCGGTAGGCTTCACTATCCCAATCCGCGTCCAATACGGGGACCTCGATTGTATCAATGCCTTGGCGCGCCAAGTTTAGCACACGTTCAATGGCACCGTCCGGCACCCCTGCCCGCTTGGCGGCGCGGATTTCGCGCTTCAGCGCCATATTAACTTTCGGACTAAAGCAATCCTCATCAGCTCCAGAGCAGTTAATGCAAGCATTGAGAATAGCATTGAGGTGCTTTTCGAGCGCTTTCGAACCAGCCACCAACGCTGCGACTTTCATTTCTTCGCGGGTCTTCCAGCCAATAAATTCTTCAATATCGGGGTGATCAATATCGACTATGACCATCTTAGCGGCGCGGCGTGTTGTACCGCCAGATTTAATCGCGCCCGCAGATGTATCTCCGACCTTAAGAAAACTCAGCAAACCAGACGACGACCCACCGCCGGATAAGGCCTCTCCACTGCCCCGGATAGATGAGAAATTTGACCCCGTACCCGAACCATATTTAAACAAGCGGGCTTCACGTGCCCATAAATCCATAATCCCACCCTCGGCCACCAATTCATCGCCGACAGATTGGATGAAACAAGCATGAGGTTGCGGATGTTCATAGGCATTGGCAGATTTTTTCAATTTACCCGTCTTGAAATCCACATAATGATGTCCTTGGCTCTTACCCGTTAGCCCATATGCCCAGTGCAGTCCCGTATTGAACCATTGGGGCGAATTGGGTGCAGCGATTTGGCTCGCCAACATGAAACGCATTTCATCAAAATAGGCGCGCGCGTCTTGCTCGCGGTCAAAATAACCGCCCTTCCAGCCCCAATATGTCCAGCAACCCGCCATGCGGTCAAAGACTTGCCGGACATCGTTTTCGCCGACCAATCTATCGGCCTTATCTAACGTGTTCAGCGCCTGACTATCCGCCTCTTTGCGCCACAACCATTCAGGCACATCATCTTCAGGGACAGGCTTGAGCCGTGCCGGGATGCCCGCTTTGCGAAAATATTTCTGTGCCAATATATCACATGCCATTTGTGACCACGAAGCAGGCGCCAAAAATGCGCCTGTGCCCGACACCAAAGCACCGTCCGGATCGCGTATCTCGCTCGACACGGTTTTAAACTCCATATCAGCATATGGATCATTTGACTTGGCGGTATAATGGCGTTCGATTTGCATAATGCGTCCTCTATAGGCATATGAGTCGGCCTAGCAATTTAGGCGCACGCAATCGACGTGGTCAAGACATACAGGAAAATTATTTCCACTTGCGCCACAATGCCGCCATTTTACGGGTCTAATGGCCTGTAATTATACTGGACGAATCCTGACTTAGCGGTCATATTGCGTTTTGAACAGAAAGTATGGACTTGTTATGTTGAAATTTATCAAACGTCTTGTGGCTTGGTGGGACGGAGCTACGCTCGGAACCTTATTGACCTTAAAACGCAGGGCAGAATTTGTGTTTGAGGACGAATTTGGCAATAAATATTACGAAGAACGTAAAGCAACCTATGACGGGCGCAAACGCCGCTGGGTCACATATAAAGGCTATGCCGATGCATCTAAAGTCCCGCCGCAATGGTATGGCTGGCTGCATCATCTTTATGACCAACGCCCGAATGAGGAACCTCTACCCAAGCAAGCTTTTGAAAAAGAACATCGCCCTAACCTCACTGGAACCATCTATGCATGGCGGCCAAAAGGTAGCTTGTGGAATGGCGGCAAGCGGGCAAAAGTCGCCAGTGATTACGAGGCCTGGACACCAGATGCTTAAACGATATGCCTTTATTCTTATGGCTGTATTGCTAGCTACACCGGCTTATGGCGCCAACCTTGTTGGCGACAAAGTTGTTTTGCGGGCACTGGATAAAGTCACGGCAACCACAGAAGATTATACTGTAAAAATCGGTGAAAGTTTGCGTTATGGCTCATTAGATATAAAAGTCCGCCACTGCGAAAAACGCCCACCAGAAGAAACACCGGAAGTGTTTGCATTTTTGCAAATATTGGATTCCCGCAAAACCGCTAATCCAAACAAGAATGACATAAATTCTGATGTCGATCCTGCTAAATTGTTCTCCGGCTGGATGTTTGCTTCAAGCCCCGCCTTGTCAGCGCTTGAGCATCCAGTTTATGATATATGGGTCATCGACTGTTTAACGCCGCCTGCGCCTGAGGGGCTAACAGATTTAGAAAAATAGTGATCGGAAAACCCGTCAGGTTCAAACTCCCCCACCAATTCGAGGGCACTTTTTAGTCGTTTTTGATATTGCCCTCGGCTAATTTCCACTGCGCCTAACGACAATAAATGCGGGGTGATGAATTGCGTATCCAGTAATTTAAACCCGCCCGCATTCAACCGCCCAACCAAATGCACAAGCGCCACTTTACTGGCATCCCGCAGGCGCGAAAACATGCTTTCGCCGAAAAACGCTGCGCCCAAATGAACGCCGTACAGGCCGCCGACCAGTGTCCCGTCCTGCCAACATTCTACACTATGCGCCCGCCCCATATTGTGCAACTCAGCGTACAAATATTCAATCCCCGGATTGATCCAGGTTTCTTCGCGCCCCGGCGCAGAAGCCGCGCACGCCCTCACAACATCTGAAAACGCGGTATTAACACGGATTTCAAAACGCCCTGCCCGCACGGTTTTCGCCAGAGATTTGCTGATTTTAAGACCGTCCAGTGGGATGATACCGCGCTGTTCAGGATTGACAACATACACATCATCACTGTCCCGTGCCTCCGCCATTGGAAACACGCCATTGGCGTAAAGATTGAGCAGCTCAAGCGGGCCGAAACCACTCATCAGCCTAAGTATCTTCTAATTGCTTTTCCAACCATTGCTCCAGCCATTTAATGTCGTAATCTCCAGATTGAAAATCCGGGTCGTCCATTAAATCTACGAAGAGTGGGATTGTAGTTTCCACACCCGTAATGACAATCTCGCCCAAGGCACGGCGCAGGCGCATCAAAGCCCCCTCACGGGTTTTGCCGTGGACGATAAGCTTGCCGATCAAACTGTCATAATAGGGCGGGATGGCATAGCCTGCATATAGTGCGCTATCGAGACGGACATTCAGGCCACCCGGTGCGTGAAATTCTTGTACCTTGCCTGGGGACGGCGCGAATGTGCGGGCATTTTCCGCATTGATGCGGCACTCTATCGAGTGGCCGGAAAAGGTGACGTCTGCTTGT
>JALSHM010000434.1 GCA_026982235.1 Robiginitomaculum sp.
TAAGGCAGGAATATCCTCGCGGCGATCTCGTAAAGCCGGAATTTCAATAGGGAATACATTGAGGCGGTAATATAGATCTTCGCGAAACTCACCCGCTTTTACGGCATCAGCTAAGTCGCGATTAGTAGCAGAGATAATCCGTACATCTACCTTAACCGGGCGTTTTGATCCGATAGGGTCAACTTCACCTTCTTGGAGAACCCGGAGCAATTTAACCTGCATAGCGAGGGGCAATTCACCGACCTCATCGAGAAACAGCGTGCCCGTATTGGCTTCTTGGAATTTCCCAAGATGCTTGGTATTAGCGCCAGTAAAACTACCTTTTTCGTGACCAAATAAAATACTTTCGACTAGGTTTTCCGGGATAGCACCACAATTGACCGTAATAAACGGCTTGCCAATACGCTCAGATGTGCCTTGAATGGCTCGCGCCACCACTTCTTTACCAACACCACTTTCACCCGTAATCAAGATAGGAATATTAGCTTTTGCGCCGCGCTCGCCCATGGCAACAACGCTGCGCATAGACGAAGCATTACCGATAAGATCATCAAATGTTAACTCGCCCGCACTGCTTTTCTTGAGCCGCGTCACTTCACCGACTAACGTTTTTAATTCCAGTGCATTGCGCAAGGAAACAATAATACGTTCACGGCTAGCAGGCTTGACCAAGAAATCTCGTGCGCCCGCCTGCATGGCGGCCACAACCGCATCAATACTGCCCTTACCCGTTAGGACGATAACAGGCAATTCGGGACGTTTTGCCGATATTTCTTTTAAGGTGTCCATGCCATCACGGCCTGGCATCACTAAATCTAACAATATTAAATCAATTGTTTTACCGTCTGAAGACAGAGCTATATCCAAAGCTGCATCCCCGTCAGAAGCTTGCAATGTAGAAAAACCGCTTTTTTCGATCACCGCCTGCAATATGCGCCGCTGAGTCGGATCATCATCAACGATAAGTACCGTTTTACCCATTATATTCACCTGTTTTTATGCCAAAAGACATGTTCGGTCGGGTTTTCCCAACTCATTTCAGCGGCCAACATACCCCAAAGGCGTAAATTTGCTCTTAAGGCCAGAAAAATTTATGAGAGATTTATAGGTGGTTTGTAGTATTTATTCGGTAATTTATTTGAATTGCCCGTATTATCGAAATCCCGCACTTGTATATGCAACGGTTCCTGTGTTATTTGTCCTCTAAATAAGCACATGACTGAATAAATTAACATCAGAGGGAGTATTCCATGTCAGATTACGTTCACGGCAAAATGTCCATCGTTGGGCAAGACAAAACTTTCAAAGGCTTTGTCAAAATTTCTGCATTTGCCACGGCTTTTTTCATTGTTGTCTTGTTAATGCCAATTTTAGTGTTCGCCGCAAATGTGAGCTGGCCATTGGCGCTCATTATCACATTTATTGTCGGCATCGTGATTTCTCCAGCTTTTAAACTCGGCGGTGGCTGGTATGCCACATTATTTGGCTTAGCCATATTAGCAGGTGTAATCGGTATGTTTTTCTCGGCCATTACTTAATTCTTCGTGCGCTATAAAAGGATACTATCTTGAAAATTGCAGTCATTAAAGAAACGGGTGCGGACGAAGCCCGGGTCGCGGCCACACCGGATGCGGTTAAATTTTATGTATCCGCAGGTCATAGCGTAAACGTCACCAAGGGTGCAGGCAAGAAAGCCAATATCAGCGATGCGGACTATAAAGACGCAGGCGCGACGATTAGCGCTACCAATGATGCGTGCGTAAAAACAGCAGATTTTGTTATGTCTATTAACGGCGGCACCAAAGCCCTCGTGGCCAAAATGAAAAAGGGCGCAGGTATATTTGGTCTGATGAACCCAACCGACCATCCTGATTATGCCAAAGCTTGTGCAAAGGCGGGGGTGACGGCTTATGCGGGCGAATATATTCCGCGTATCTCCCGCGCCCAAAGCATGGATATTCTCTCGTCCCAATCAAACCTGTCCGGCTATAGAAGTGTCGTCGAAGCCGCCGCTATTTATGGCCGTGCCTTTCCAATGATGATGACAGCAGCCGGCACGATCGCCCCGGCTAAAGCCTTTATCATGGGTGCAGGTGTGGCCGGCTTGCAAGCCATTGCCACAGCCCGGCGCCTGGGTGCAGTGACCACAGCCACAGATGTGCGCCCCGCCGCCAAAGAACAAGTGGCGTCCCTCGGCGCAAAATTTATCGCGGTGGAGAACGAAGAATTTAAAGAGGCCGAAACGGCTGGTGGTTATGCCAAGCAGATGTCTGCGGAATATCAAAAATTACAGGCCGAACTGACCGCCAAGCATATTGCCAAACAAGATATTGTCATCACAACGGCATTGATACCGGGGCGTCCTGCGCCGCGCCTTATCACCAAAGCCATGATTAAGACCATGAAGCCAGGTTCGGTTCTGGTCGATTTGGCTATAGAACGCGGCGGCAATGTTGAGGGTGCAAAGCCCGGCGAGATTGTCACCACTACGAACGGCGTAAAAATTGTCGGCCTACTCAACTGGCCGTCCCGTATGGCCGCAGATAGTTCGTCATTATTCGCCCGCAATATCCGCAACTTCTTGCCATTGGTCACCAGCGAGGACGGCGCATACGCCCCAGACTGGGACGACGAAATCATCCAAGGCTGCGCCCTAACCAAGGACGGCAAAGTCGTCCACGAACGTCTACTTTAGAGGATTTAAGATGGAAATGATTATTATGGCAGGCGGCGCCGGGATTTCTCCCGTCGTGTTTCAACTAGCAATCTTTGTTCTAGCGATATTTGTTGGCTATTTTGTGGTTTGGGCGGTGACGCCCGCCCTACACACACCGCTCATGGCAGTGACCAATGCAATCTCCTCAGTGATTATCGTAGGCGCACTTGTCGCCGTATCCACAGCGGCTGCGTCTTCGTCCGGCGGGGGCGGTATCAACCTCCCCAGCGGGCTAGGTTTCATCGCCACCCTCCTATGCGCAGTCAACATTTTCGGCGGCTTCTTGGTCACCCAACGCATGCTCGCCATGTATAAGAAGAAGGGGTAAGCCGTGAACTTTGAAATGACACCAAACCTCGCCGCCGTCCTTTATATGGTCTCTGGCGTCTTGTTTATTTTGTCCCTGCACGGGCTATCTTCACCTGCATCTTCTCGGCGCGGTAATGTGTTTGGCATGATCGGTATTGCCATTGCCATCATTACCACCATGCTTTTCTACGGTATTAGCGGCACGGGTCTTGTTTTGATGCTTGTTGCATTGGTGATTGGCGGCAGTCTTGGGGCTTTGATTGCCAAGAAAATTCCCATGACCGATATGCCGCAGCTTATTGCAGGTTTTCACTCATTGGTCGGCATGGCCGCAGTTTGTGTAGCTGTTGCGGCGTTCTTTGCACCCCACAATTTTGGCATTGGCGAGGTCGGTGAAATTCACGGTATAAGCCTGTTAGAGATGTCCTTAGGTGCCGCCATTGGTGCGATCACCTTTTCCGGATCTGTTATTGCATTTCTCAAGCTCAACGGCAATATGTCCGGCGCCCCGATTACCTTTAAGGGACAACATTTATTAAACTTGTTGCTTGGCCTCGGTATTGCTGCCCTCATCGGTATATTGATGAAGTCCGGTGGTGCCGACCAGAACGTCTTCCTTGCCATTGTTGCTATTGCATTCTTACTGGGTTTTTTATTGATTATCCCCATCGGTGGAGCCGACATGCCTGTGGTTATCTCTATGCTCAACTCCTACTCAGGTTGGGCGGCGGCAGCGCTCGGCTTTACGCTCGGTAATGTGGCGCTCATCGTGACAGGTGCTTTAGTTGGTTCCTCTGGTGCCATACTTTCGTATATTATGTGCAAAGCCATGAACCGCTCATTCATCAGCGTTATCCTCGGTGGGTTTGGCGCGGAGGCTACGTCCAGCGGCAGCGAAAAAGTACAGCGCCCGGTCAAACAGGGTTCTGCCGATGATGCAGCTTTCATTATGAAAAACGCCTCCAAAGTTATCATTGTGCCCGGTTACGGTCTTGCCGTTGCCCAAGCTCAGCACGCCACCCGCGAAATGGCGGACAAACTCAAAGAGGAAGGCGTCGAAGTGGTTTATGCAATCCACCCAGTTGCGGGTCGTATGCCCGGCCATATGAATGTTTTGCTTGCCGAAGCCAATGTGCCTTATGATGAAGTGTTTGAACTTGAAGACATCAATTCGGAATTTGCCAATGCCGAAGTCGCCTTCGTTATCGGTGCTAATGACGTCACCAACCCTGCGGCCAAGACTGACCCGGAAAGCCCCATATACGGCATGCCGATTTTGGATGTGGACAAAGCCACTACCGTTCTATTTGTCAAACGATCTCTGTCCGCTGGCTATGCCGGTATCGACAATGATTTGTTCTATGCAGACGGCACAATGATGCTCCTTGCCGACGCTAAAAAAATGGTTGAGGATATTATAAAGGCGCTTTAAGCTTAGTGAAATGAAAAACATTCAAAACCCGCAAACAGCACTGAGGATTTCGTGAAAACACTCTCCCCCATACGGCTTTTTTGGCTATGCCTTGGTTGCCTGTGTGTCGGCTTGGGGACGCTGGGTGTGTTCTTGCCACTACTCCCGACAACCTCCTTTATGCTAGTTGCCGCTTTCGCATTTGCGCGTTCCTCGCCTAGATTACATAATTGGCTCATTACCCATAAAATTTTTGGTCCCTTGATTTTGAATTGGCAGACACACCGCGCCATTGCTCCGCGCGCGAAATTCATGAGTATTTTAACTTTGGTCGCAGTTGTCGGTATTTCAGTATTTTTTCATATCCCGACTTCGATTTTGATTATACAAATCATCGTATTGTCATGTGTTGCGATTTTTCTTTTGACGCGCCCAATACCACCCAAAATAATCTCTTAAATATACTATGAGAAACTCTCTTGCCTTGGGTAAAGTAATTGTCTTTGGCATAGTTATTACTTACCTCATTGCACTATTTGCAATCTATTTTGTCCAGCGTAGCTTTATATATTTTCCGCCCAAAGAGCCCATCCCGGATTGGTTTTCCACAGAACATAATGAGCAAATACTCCCCATCGCCATAGGCAATATTGGCGAAATTAAATCCATTTACAGCCCACCTCCCACAGATGCCGCCCCGGTCATATTATTCATACACGGCAATGGTAGCGCGGCACATCAGTACACGGCGCATTTTAAGGCGTTCAAAGCGTGGGGTCTTGGCTATCTCGCCGTAGAATTCCCTGGTTATGCGGACAATCCTGGCAAGCCCAATGAGCGAGATATTTTACGTACCGCTCTGGCCAATTATGATGCCTTGATGTCGAAAAATATCGCACCAGAACGTATCGTCCTATACGGCGATAGCTTAGGTGCAGCAGCGGCGGTGCATGTGGCAAGCGAGCGTCAACTGCTGGGCTTATATTATCTGCACCATTCTTATCTATGCAGGCTATGGCACGCAAACAAATGCCGTGGTTCCCGACATCTATATTGCTTAAAGACAAATACAGGTCGGACTTGAAAATGCCGTCAATTACCGAACCGCTATTGGTATTGCACGGCGATGCGGACGCGCTCATCCCCCATAGCCAAGGTCAGGCTTTGTTCGAACTACATCAAAGCGATGACAAGCAATTCGTCCTCATCAAAGACGGTCAGCACCATTTATGGAATACAAAAATGCCAATATATATCAAAGCGGCGATTGAGCGTTTCACCAATCAAAGTTTACCGTGACAATGTTTGAATTTTTTGCCAGATGCACAAGGACAAGCTGAATTACGCGGAATGCGGCCATTTTGAGCTATATAGGCTTCCACATCAAAATCAACCGCGCCGCTATTGGGTGCAGACTCTGCCAACATGTCTTGCGGGCTACGCGCCATTGGAGGGCTTAGGGGCGCACTTAAGGGCGCCGCCATAGACGCACGTAAATCGGGGCGGTTTTCTCCTTGATCGGCAAAGATGCCTGGATTGAAATCATCGTAATCATCCGGATTAAAACCTGTGTCTAACTCTGGTTCTGGCGGACGCATATCAATTTGCAAATTCATCAATAGCTTGGTGACGCCCTCACGTAAATTGGTCAAGAGCTGATCAAACAAGGTGAAAGCTTCGGACTTATATTCGTTAAGAGGGTCGCGCTGACCATAAGACCGCCAACCGACCACAGATTTCAGGTGATCCAAATTTTGTAGATGCTCTCGCCAATTGGTGTCGATAACCTGCAAAAGAACCTGCTTTTCTACGGATTGCATTGTCGGGCGATCAATCCCGCTCGTGCGCTCCTTGTAAGCCTTATCAGCAGCCTCTTTGAACCGCTCCAGCATTTCCTCATCCGCGATACCTTCTTCCGCAGCCCAATCCGCAAACGGCAAATCCAAGCTCATAAGTTCTTTGGCCTCTTTGGTCAGGCCTTCAATATCCCACTGCTCCGCATAGGCTTTCTTGGGAACATGGGTCTCTATCAGATCTTCGCAAATATGGTGGCGCATATCTTCAACCACATCCGACACGTCTTCGTCGGTCATAAATTCTAGGCGTTGTTCAAATATGGTTTTGCGCTGGTCATTTTGCACATCGTCGTATTTCAGCAAATTTTTGCGAATGTCAAAATTACGCGTTTCGACCCGGGCTTGGGCGCGCTCAACAGCTTTGGACATAAAGCGGTTGGTTAAGCTTTCGCCTTCTTCCCAGCCCATTTTCCCCATCATGTTTTTTAGTCGATCCCCACCAAATATCCGCATCAAATCGTCTTCGGTGGAAATGTAAAATTTGGAACGCCCCGGATCACCCTGACGACCAGTACGACCACGTAATTGATTATCAATCCGTCGACTTTCGTGACGCTCTGTACCCAGAACATAAAGTCCACCAGCGTCTAAAGCTTGTTGCTTGAGCGCCTCGACCTCTGCGGTCAGTTTTGCTATGCGAGCATCACGCTCGCTATCGCTTTCGCCGTCCACTGCTTCTTGCTCTATGCGCATTTCGAGATTACCGCCAAGTTGAATGTCCGTACCCCGTCCTGCCATATTCGTAGCAATGGTGACAGCCCCCGGCACCCCTGCTTGGGCTATTATACTGGCTTCTTGTTCATGATAGCGAGCGTTGAGAACCTGGTGGCGAATGCCTTTTTCGGTGAGAAATTTCGAGAGCAACTCTGATTTCTCAATAGACACCGTACCCACCAACATGGGCTGGCCTTTGGCTTGACATTCGCGAATTTCATCAACAATAGCGTTGAATTTTTCGCGCTCAGTCCGGTAGATAACATCGTCCGAGTCTATACGTAAAATTTCGCGGTTGGTCGGAATTTCTAGCACATTGAGCTTATAAATATCGTAAAATTCTGATGCTTCGGTTAGAGCCGTGCCAGTCATGCCGGATAGTTTCTCAAACAAGCGGAAATAATTTTGGTAAGTCACAGACGCCAAAGTCACATTTTCTGATTGGATGTCCACGCCTTCTTTGGCCTCAATAGCCTGGTGCAAGCCCTCAGACAGACGCCGCCCCTCCATCATCCGGCCTGTAAATTCGTCGATTAACATGACCTGGTTATCTTTGACAATATAGTCTTTGTTATTGGTATAGAGCTTATGAGCGCGCAGGGCTTGGTTGATATGATGCACCATGGTGACATTTTCAATATCGTACAAGCTCTCACCTTCTAGCAGATCTTGCTCGCGCAGAATATTTTCAATCTGCTCAGTACCAGCTTCGTTAAAGACAGCGGTTTTGGCTTTCTCGTCAATCTCATAGCCGTCTTCGGATATAAGAGGAATAAAGGTGTCGATTAGTTTATAAAAATCGGAACGGTCATCGGTTGGGCCAGAAATGATAAGCGGAGTACGGGCTTCGTCGATTAAAATACTGTCAATTTCATCAATAATCGCAAAATGGTGGCCGCGCTGAACCATAGTCTCTATTGAGTATTTCATATTATCGCGCAGATAATCAAAGCCAAACTCATTATTTGTGCCATAAGTCACATCACAGTTATAGGCGGCTTTGCGCTGGTGATCGTCTAGCCCGTGAACCACACAGCCCGTGGTTAAGCCAAGAAAAGAGTAAATCTCGCCCATCCACTCTGCATCGCGGGTCGCGAGATAATCATTAACCGTGACAACATGTACGCCGCGCTCGGGAATAGCATTGAGATATACAGCCAGAGTTGCCACAAGAGTTTTACCCTCACCTGTGCGCATTTCGGCAATTTCGCCCCGGTGCAAGGACATGCCGCCAATCAACTGTACATCATAATGGCGTTGACCTAGTGTCCGCTTGGCAGCTTCGCGCACAGTGGCAAAGCTTTCCACCAATAAATCGTCCAAAGTTTCGCCTTCTGCATAGCGCTTTTTAAATACCGCAAATTTAGCCTGCAGTTCTGCATCGCTCAGCGCTTCAAATTCCGGTTCAATTGCATTGATTTTATCGACGATTGGCCGCATTTTTTTAAGCTTGCGGTCGTTTTCTGTGCCGAACAATTTTTTCGCGATACCTAGCATGGCTATCCTTGAATTTTTTACGCGCATATGTCAGCACGAAATTACAAATATCTTGTTGGTGACTTAGGGATGGTTAACCTGTAAGTCAATAATCGTGCGTTAAATTAAGAGGAAGATGTGACAAAAATAGCATTAAAGCTTTGGCTAGTGATAAGTATATTTTCTGGCTTGACTTTGGGGGCTTGTCAGGGGGGGGCTGTCGTGGAGGACAAAACGGCCTTAGACACCAAAATTGTCCGGCTCGGTGACACAGTTGTGGCCGAAGTTTCTGGCACCAGTATCTATCTATCTGATATTGAACATGCGGCGCTCACCAAAGGTGTCATTACGCCTGACCAGAGCCTTACGCCCAGAGAACCGCTGTTTCAAACTATACTCGACGAACTTATTGACCAGCGCTTGCTCGCTTTGGAAGCCTTGCGGCGGTCTTTAGATCAAAATGACGAAACCCGTCGCCGCCTGGCTGTGGCGCGCGAACGCATTCTCGCCAATGTAGTGGTCGAACAGTTACTTGCCGAGAAAGTTACCGATGAAAGCGTTCAACGCATGTATGATGAACAGAGTAAAATTCAAAGCAAAGCCGAACAAGTACGGGCGCGCCAAATTGTGGTGGAAACCGAGAAATTAGCCAAAGAGCTTAAGGATTTAGTCGAGAAAGGTGGAGATTTCTCCGCACTGGCCAAAGAATTTTCCATTGACCAATCGACCCGCGACCTTGGCGGGGACTTGGGGTATTTTTCCAGGAACGCTATGGAGGATGTCATTGCCACAACCGCATTCGCCCTAAAAAATGGCGACATATCAACCCCATTTAAGACAAAATATGGCTGGCATATTTTAATGACAACTGACCGCCGGCCTATGCCCCAACCCGCACTCAAGACTATAAAGTCAGAAATCGTTAGCTTCATGACCTATGAGGAAATCCAGAAGCTCCTCAAATCTTTACGCGCCAGCAATGATATTAGGCTTAAGACCGGGCAAATACAGACAATTCCAAATGAGAAGACAGATGCACCTTGAAATATCCCCATTGGCTCCCGCCAAATTTCCTGACATGCCATATATAGACGGCGTGCAAATGTGGACAGCGGAAACCGGCGCTAAATACCAAGGCCGCCCGGATATATTGCTGGTCAAACTGGCTCGAAACAGCCGTGTGGCGGGCGTATTTACGAAATCCTCAGCGCCCGGACCCCCCGTTGAATGGT
>JALSHM010000435.1 GCA_026982235.1 Robiginitomaculum sp.
GAAAACCAACCGAACAAGTACCAGAAATAGGCCTGGAAACACAGCCAAAAAAGCTTGCAAATAAGCAGCCGGAAATCCCCCCGCCGCCAAAACCAAAGGCGGAAGACCACGCGGAAAACCAGAGCAAAACCCACGGCGGAACCACAAAGCAAAAACCACCCTAAGCCAACACCAAAAGCCCAGCCCACAAAAACCTGAGAAGACAACACCTCCTCAAGACAATTCCCCATGCCCGCAAATTCAATCCATGCAGAACCAGCCAAACTCTATGCTTTAAACCCACAAACCAGACACAAAAATACCTACATGATATTAAATGCATATATGCATTTATTCATTTAAAGGAGGCATATCTGTATAGGGCACGCATCTGTATAAGGCGCATGTTTGTATGCGAATTTTGGTCAGCTTAGGCGTTTTTGCCAGAGTTTTATTTGCGCTCGGACATTATCTGGGGCGGTACCGCCGAATGATGTGCGGCTGGCGGCGGAGTTTTTGGGGCTCAGCACACCATAAATGCCTTCGTGTATTTGCGGCTTAATGTTTTGCATGTCTTTGAGGGAAACCGCGTGCAGGGCTTTGTTTTGGCGCTCAGCCAAGGCAACGATTTCACCGGTTGCGTGATGGGCTTGGCGAAACGGTATGCCCAGTTCGCGCACCAGCCAATCGGCCAAATCTGTGGCCGTGGAAAATGCCGAACCCGCAGCCGCCTCCATATTGGCTTTGTTGGGACTGAGGTCAGCGGCCATGCCCGTCATAGCCGCAAGCGCCAAAGACAGGGCATCAAAAGCTTCAAACACCGGCTCTTTGTCTTCTTGCATGTCTTTGGAATAAGCTAATGGCAAGCCTTTCATGACCATGGTCAGGGAGATTAAAGCCCCGGAAATACGCCCAACTTTGGCGCGGACAAGCTCCGCCGCATCCGGATTGCGCTTTTGCGGCATGATTGAGCTTCCCGTGGTGAATTTGTCCGACAAGCTGACAAAAGCAAATTGCGCAGATGTCCAAATAACGATTTCTTCCGCCAGGCGGGACAAATGTGTTGCGCAAATACTGGCCGCAGACAAAGCTTCCAATGCAAAATCCCGCGCCGAAACCGCATCCAAAGAATTGGCCATAGGGGCACGAAACCCAAGCGCCGTGCTGGTCATATCTCGGTCAATAGGATAAGGCGTTCCCGCCAGCGCCGCTGCGCCGAGCGGGCATTCATTCATGCGGGTGCGGGCATCTTTGAACCTTGCGCGGTCACGGCCAAACATTTCCACATAGGCCAACATATGGTGGCCAAATGTGACAGGTTGCGCCACTTGTAAATGGGTGAAGCCCGGCATTAAAATATCCGCATGTGCGTCCGCTTGCCCAAGCAATGCGCGCTGTAATTCTGCCAAGCTTTCGCTAAAGCCGTCCAGTCTATCGCGCACCCAAAGCCTAAAGTCTGTCGCAACTTGGTCATTACGCGAACGCGCCGTATGTAAACGTCCCGCCGTTTCTCCAATAAGCTCGCTCAACCGTGCCTCGATATTGAGATGAATATCTTCAAATTCGTCCCGGTAGGGGAAGCGGCCACTTTCAATTTCAGCCAATATATCATCAAGACCCTCTTGAATCGCGGCATTGTCCGTATCGGTAATAATTGCACACGCCGCCAACATGTCTGCATGAGCCTTAGACCCTCTTACATCTTGTGCAGCCATGCGCTTATCAAAACCAATAGAGACATTGATGGCTTGCATTATGTCCGAAGGTTTGTCAGAAAACCGTCCACCCCACATTTTTTGTCCCTTAGAAGTATCTGTCATGTCAAAACCTCAAAAATCTTATCCCGTACCGAAATGGTCCGTATATGCTATCCGCATAATGTTAGCCGTAGCGCTTCTTGCCTGTGTTTTCGTTATAATACAATCCTGCTCTTTGGAGCAAAAACCAAGCCTACAGAGATTTGCTAAAGGAGGCCTTAAAAAATTACAAGTATTACAAACCCCACCCCCACAACCGCAAATGACGTTCAAGACTGTAGACGGCAGCGAAATCCGTCTATCCGATTTTCGCGGCAAAACTGTATTGCTAAATGTTTGGGCGACATGGTGTGTCCCTTGTGTTGCAGAAATTCCCAGCCTTGATCAACTGCAAGCCGAAAAAGGCGGCGAAAATTTTACCGTTGTCGCCATTAGTATGGACAGGCATATTGATGATGCCAAAGCATTTTTCAAAAAAGCGGGTATTGAGAATTTGGCCATTTACCGCGATCCAAGCTATAGCATCAGCACCAAGGTCGGCGTGCAAGCCATTCCCATCAGTGTTTTTTACAGCCCAAGCGGCCAAGAAATTGCCCGCATTCCTGGGGAGGTTGACTGGCAAAGTAAAGATACCAACGCCCTATTGGACGCCATATTATCACAAAATTAACCACGTTTTCTGGGACAATTTTAAAACTATTTTGCTATCTCGCCAATTGGGAAATTGTGAGATACTGAAAGTTGTGAGGGCACGAATGTTCAAAAAATATCTTAAAGATACATCCGGAAATATGGCGGCCATATTTGCTGTAAGTGCCATGGCGCTTTTGATTGGCGTCGGGGCTGCTACGGATTTTAGTTCTGCGTCCAAGCTGCGTTCCAGCTACCAAAGCATAGCCGATACCGCCACATTGGCAGCCGCACGATCAGGTAAAACTACGCAGGCTGATTTGCTGGCCGTTGCCCAAGAATTTGTTGCTGCGCACAATGTTACGGGAGACACTTTGACAACGAGCCTGACATTAACACCGCAAGGGCGGGTACAGGTAAATGTGACAGGTGACTATGACACAATGATTATGGGGATGTTCGGAATGTCCCACATGGGGGTTACTGCAACTGCAGAAGCTCCGCTGACCACTGCCGAGCCTGTGAATGTAGCCTTGGTTCTTGATGTAACCGGATCTATGAGTGGGGCTAAACTCGCATCTTTGAAAACTGCGGCAATTGATTTAATTGAAACACTGGAGGCCTTTGAGAATGATGCGCTTAAAATATCAGTGGTCCCCTTTGCTCGCTATGTTAATGTCGGCTTATCTAGACGGTCTGAAGTATGGCTAGATGTCATGCCAGACTGGACAGAGACTTATGCTGATAACTGCTCTATGGTAGCGCCAGTTATTGGGCAAACGAATTGTCGGTGGGAAACTTACCCGGCGACACCTCCCACCCCGCCCACACCACCGGGAACGTGTTATAATGATGGCGTACCTTATAGCTGTGGTGGAAGCGCTGGCAGTCCGGGTAGCCCAGGCGGAACGACATGGGTTTGCGATCCAGTCTATGGGCCAGAAGAAGAAGTGTGCTATACGCCTGGCTCTAGCAACCATAAATGGCACGGGTGTGTCGGGTCTCGCTTGGGTCAATGGCACGAAAATGTTGAGTATGTTGCGGGTAAAAAAATTCCTGGCCTGATGAACGAGACTAGATGTAGTGAGGAGATTTTGCCGTTAACCAATGATTTAAACAGTGTGAAGGCATCCATTTCTGCCCTTACTGCAGGCGGGAACACATATATTCCTGCTGGCCTAAGCTGGGGCTGGCGCACACTAGATGTTAGAGCCCCCCTTACCGAGGCCAACGGCCCCTACGCGTCCAGTACACAAAACGTCTTGATTTTAATGACTGACGGCGCGAATACAATTTCCAAAACCGGCCTGACCCATGAGGGAAATAATGTAGCAGACGCAAATAATGTAACGGAAGTTTTATGCGATAAAATCAGTGCGGCAGAAATTGATGTTTACACAATTGCTTATGACATCACGGATACGACGACAATTAACCTGATAAAAAATTGTGCTTCGGCGCCAGCTATGTTCTATGATGCGAGCAATAGTGCTGCACTACAACAAGCATTCCATGATATTGGACAAAACTTGTTAAAGCTACGCCTGACGCGATAGAGCATCATGCATTAAGTTAGGCACTAGCTTATAATTCATATTTGAATTTATTGAGGCATAGTCTAGGGTCGGAATCTTGAACCCATATAAGGATACCCCATGGCTGAAAACACACTTGACCTGCGAATTATCCCCGTCACTCCGTTCCAGCAAAATTGCTCGCTGATGTGGGATACAAAAACCATGCACGGCGTGCTGGTTGACCCAGGTGGGGATGCGCAGAAAATATTACACGGCGTGAAACAACACGGCGTGGAGGTAAAAGAAATCTGGCTGACCCATGGTCATTTGGATCACGCAGGTGGGGCAGAAGATGTAAAGGCCGAACTGGGTGTGCCCATTATTGGGCCGCACAAGGATGACCAATTTTGGATGGATCAAATCTCTAGCGATTGGGCAAAATATGGCCAAAAAGGCATGGGACGGAATTGTAAGCCGGATCGATATTTACAAGACGGTGACGTACTAGAACTTGGTCACGTGAAATTTGGTGTTGCCCATTGCCCCGGACACACACCCGGACATGTTGTCATTTATAATCAAGATATGAAAATCGCCTTTGTTGGTGATGTCCTATTTAAGGGCTCGGTTGGCCGCACTGATTTCCCGAAAAGCAATCCAGATCAGCTCATTAAAAGTATCACTGAAAAACTTTGGCCGCTGGGAAATGATATGCGCTTCATCCCCGGTCACGGCCCTATGAGTACATTCGGTGAAGAACGTAAATCCAATCCGTTTGTAGGCGACAGTGTTATTGGTAAAGTTAGTGGGCGCGCAAGCGGTATTATGTGATGGGGGCAAGAGCTAAAATATTCCCAAAATTATAGCCCAACAATCGTGTGCGAAATGAACGACACGGGAAAAATTACAGCCTCATCATCCATTCGCAGAATCCGGCGAATAACGCCCTGTTTGCGTTCATGAATTATCGCTTACGGACAAGCACCAAACAGGCGCGATCACAAAACCAACCGCGCCTAAAGTCTATCCCTGATTTAATCCTTAATTTCTGGATAGATGATTTTATCCGCTAGATTATGTAACACCTCATCCGCATTGAACGCATTATTCATGTCAGACGGCTTACTGCCACGGCCAAATTTAACCTCTGCACTCGCCCTGTAACGCGTGATCTCACGGTAATCAAAATTCCGACCCCAGCTATCATAGAACGGGTCGTATCTGCCATAACCATGCCAACCGGAACGAAAATAAGGTGCATAATAAGGTCGATAATAGGGGCTGCTCCAACCATAACCGGGGCGGAAGTATGAGTAATTAAAGAACCCATAATAAGGGTCGTTAAACCCGATATTTTGAACACGTTTTTTTTCATCTGTCGCGCGGTCCGTTAATATAAAATAATCATAACCTGCGGCTTTGGTCAATTCAGCGGCGCGGTACAGCAAATAGGTTTCGACAGTTTGCCTATCCGTTAAAGAATTTCCGTCAAAGGTAACCTTGACCCTGTCTTTTTCTATTTGTAATTCAGAAAACCCGTTGCGCATATCGGCCTTAGAAGATGGCTGGTAAGGGGTCGCTGTCGCGCACGCGGTAAGCACGACTGCACCAGCAATAAAGGCGATGTTTTTTAAGGCTTTGATATGTGTTTTTATAATTTTAGCCATGGGGAATTCTCCTATACTTGCTTCTATCTACCCCTCTCTCGCGCTTAATATAGTCTATACGCAGCATTTTCTCAAGTTACGAAACTGTAAATAATTGATCCGGCGTTAAAAGGACGATTTTGGATGTGTTCGAATAGAGGTTAAATTAGGCGCAGATACGGGTTTCCGACCTCGCCTATGGGCTAAGGCTTCTGCAATATGTAATCGTCTAACATGTTCAGATCCGTCTAAATCTGACAGGGTTCGCGCCACCCGTAATACGCGGTGATAGCCCCGCGCCGTTAAGCCCAAAGTTTCTGCGGCTTGCTGTAAAAGCGCTTGCCCGTCGCGATCTGGTTGAGCCACATGATCTAATTGGGCTGATGATAATTCTGCATTGGTGCAACCGCCATTGCGAAAATCGGCCATTTCTCGCGCCGCCAGCACCCGAGTCGCAACCTCCTTTGTGCCGTCTTTTGACGGTGGTAAGGCTAAATCTGCTGGGGTCACAGCGGGCACATCTATTTGAATGTCAATCCTGTCCATAAAAGGTCCCGAGACACGGCTCTGATAATCTGCCGCACAACGTGGCCCGCGTTTGCAGGCAATACCGTCCGCACCAGCCGTGCCACACCTGCACGGGTTCATTGCCGCAATCAACTGAAACCGTGCCGGATAACTGACATGGGCATTCACTCTTGCCACATTGATCTCGCCAACCTCAAGTGGTTGGCGCAAACTATCCAAAACTTGCGGGGTGAACTCCGGTAATTCATCTAAAAACAACACGCCACGGTGCGCAAGTGAGGCTTCGCCCGGCTTAGCCTTCATGCCGCCGCCGACCATTGCCGCCATGGAGGCCGAGTGGTGCGGACTACGAAAGGGTCGCGCCCGCGACAACTGTCCTCTCTCCAACAAGCCTGCTACAGAATGTATCATGGAAACATCGAGCAATTCGCGCGGCGTCAAAGGCGGTAATATCCCTGCCATGCGTGCCGCCAACATGGACTTGCCAGACCCAGGCGGCCCGACCATGAGCATATTATGTCCACCAGCTGCTGCCACTTCCAACGCCCGCTTGGCCGTTTCTTGCCCACGCACATCGCGCATATCAAGCGGGCTATCTATATCCAACAATTCGCCTGGTTTTGGCCGCGTTAAAACTTGCGTGCCTTTAAAATCATTGAGGAGTTGAATAAGGTTTTTGGGCGCAAGGATAGGCAGATCTCCAGCCCAAGCCGCTTCAGCGCCGTTCTCTTGTGGACATATCAAACCGAGATCATGGGCATTCGCACACATGGCGGCAGGCAAAGCGCCGGGCACACCTGTAATCGTACCGTCCAATGACAATTCACCAATGGCGGCATAGCCCGCAATGGCGTCCTCTGGCACCGCCCCCGCCAATGCCATCAAGCCGAGCATAATCGGCAAATCATAATGCGCCCCGGCCTTTGGCATATCAGCAGGGGCAAGATTTATCACAATCCGCTTATGGGGCAGCTTCAGACCCATGGCCGCAAAGGCAGCAATGACCCGCTCTTTGCTCTCGGCCACAGCTTTGTCGGCCAAGCCAACAATATTAAAAGCCTGCCGCCCCGGCGCGATTTGCACCTGCACATCCACGAGCTGAGCCTCAGCCCCAACAAAAGCAACTGTAGAAATTCTAGCACCCATAATTCACTCCCGTATGGAGTGTATAACACACAATAAGAACAAAGCAAGAACTATATTTTAGAACCAATCTGCGAAAGCGCGGCGCTCGGCTGCGCTCATATGCAGGCCGCATTTTGTGCGCCGCCACAATATATCCTGTGCGGTTTTTGCCCATTCGTATTTGATCAAATATTTGGCTTCCCGCTCTGTTAATGTGCCACCAAAATTTTGCCCCATATCAGTCGTGTTTTGGGCACCGTTCATTAGAACATCAATATTGGTGCCGTAAGAACGACACAGGCGCAATAGATGCGGCTCGCTTAGAAATGGATATTTTGCCGCGTTCGTTTTGACGAAACTTTCAAAGTCCGCGCCTAAATCACCCCCCGGCAAAGCCTCCTCCCCTGTCCAGTCCTTGCGCATATCCGGGAAGTATTTCCCCAACTTACGCAAGGCATGTTCGGACAGTTCGCGGTAGGTGGTTATCTTGCCGCCGAATATTGACAGAATTGGTGGCGTGGTGGCGTCTTTGACATCGAACACATAATCACGGGTGACGGCGGAGGCATTGCCTTTATTGTTGTCATATAATGGCCGCACCCCGGCAAAACTCCAGACGATGTCGTCTTTTTTGATTTCCTTTGCAAAATACTGATTGGCTGCGTGTAAGAGGTAGTCGGTCTCTGCATCTGATATTTCTATGGGCCCATCGCTCAGCGCATAAGGCGCATCCGTAGTCCCAATAAGGGTATAATCTTGCTCATAGGGGATAGCGAAAATAATCCGCTTATCCGGGTTTTGAAACATATAAAGTTGCCGCCCCGGATAAAGACGCTTGGTGACAATGTGCGAGCCTTTGACCAAACGCAGATGGTCAGGATGTTCTTCGCCCAGCGCTATTTCAACCAATTCGTCTACTCGAATACCAGATGCATTGACGATACATTTGGCTTTTATGGTGCGCTCTGCCCCGCCCGGATACGCGCTTATGGTGGCATGCCAGATATTGTCTTTATGGCTTAGCGCCGTACATTTACTGCGCACCAAAATCTCTGCGCCGCGCGCCTTTGCGCCGAGTGCATTGGCAACCACCAATCTGGCATCATCAACCCGGCAATCTGAAAATTCAAAGCCAGTGACAAATTCCGGCTTCAGCACATTTTTGGTCGTGCCGCTTTTTAAATCAACCACAGAAGTCCCCGGCAAAGTCCGCCCGCCGCCAATATGGTCATACATAAATAGGCCAAGCCGTAGCATCCATTTTGGCCTAAGGCCTTTATGGTGGGGCAAAATAATCCGCAAGGGGCTGACTAAGTGCGGGGCAATCCGCATCAGGGTTTCGCGTTCCCGCAAAGCTTCGCGCACCAAGCGAAATTCGCCGTATTCCAAATAGCGCAAGCCGCCGTGGATTAGCTTGGAGGATTTAGAGCTTGTGCCGCTGGCCAGATCATTTTTCTCGACCAAGCACACAGATAGCCCGCGCCCCGCCGCGTCTCTGGCAATCCCCGCCCCGTTAATGCCGCCACCAATTATCAGTAAGTCAAATGTTTTATTTTCCATAAACTCTGTCTATAAGGAAAAAAATAGAAAGTGAATTCAAATGTCATATATTCTTTCCATAGACCAAGGCACCACGTCGAGCCGGGCTATTCTTTATGATGTGGATGCCCAGCCTGTAATGACGGCACAGGAGGAATTTGCCCAGATTTATCCGGCAGATGGATGGGTGGAACACGACCCTGAGGCGATTTGGAAAACTGTGTTATCGACGACGCTTGATGCTGTGGGTTTTACCAAAAACAATATAGCCGCTATTGGCATCACCAACCAGCGCGAGACTTGTGTGGTTTGGGAACGGGCGACGGGCAAACCTATTTATAATGCTATTGTCTGGCAAGACAGGCGCACGGCGGATATTTGTGCGGCATTGAAAGAGGCTGGCCATGAAGCTATAGTGACCGAGAAAACAGGTCTCCTGCTCGACCCGTATTTTAGTGCTGCGAAAATCGCCTGGATATTGGATAATGTAGACGGTGCGCGCGCGCGGGCGGAAAACGGCGAATTGGCGTTTGGTACAATAGATACATTCCTCATCTGGCGGCTTACGGGCGGGGCTTCCCATGTTACCGATGCGACCAATGCCAGCCGCACATCGCTTTATAATATAAAGACAGGCGCTTGG
>JALSHM010000436.1 GCA_026982235.1 Robiginitomaculum sp.
CCGCTCTGCTGATGGCGGGTCTGGACGGGATTAAAAACAAAATCCATCCAGGCGATCCCATGGATAAGGACTTGTACGACCTACCGCCCCAAGAAGCCGCCAATATCCCGCAAGTTTGTGGATCATTGCGCGAAGCTTTGGAAAACCTAGACGCTGACCGCGACTTCCTAAAAGCTGGCGGCGTGTTCGACGACGACCAAATCGACGCTTATATCGAGCTTAAAATGGAAGAAGTCCACCGCCTAGCCATGCACCCGCATCCGGTAGAATTTGATATGTATTATAGCTGTTAAGATACAAAGCCTACGGGCGGCTCCTATCCCAGAGGGTCGCCCGAAGAAAAATGTTAACCCGCCAATACGCGTAATACCGCTTGGGGTTCTTGGTCCATTATGCGCAAAAGTGTTCGGGCGGCTCCCCCTGGTTGACGCTGACCTTGCTCCCATTTGCGGTAACCCGACACGCTCGTCCCCAGCATGAGTGCCATCTGCTCTTGTGTTAATTTCAACTTACTGCGCACGGCTTTTGCATCCACCGTTTCCACATCAACATTGTGAATAACTATGTTTACATCCTCACCTTTTGAATGAGCTTGTGCGTGGGCAAGGGCCTCTTGCATGGCTTCTATCAATTCGGTTCCAAACTTACTCATTTCTTTTCCCTATTTTTGTAGTGCGCTTTAATCGCTTTCGCAAAGGCTGATACCGTTTTGGTCTCGACTGACGACAAGTCAGTCCTTTGGTTTTTAGCATATACTAGTAGCGCATAAAGAGGTGCGTCCTCGCTAAAATAATAGTAAACCACTCTGGCACCGCCACGTTTACCTCGGCCAGAAACAGGCACGCGCACTTTTCTAACACCGCCGTGTGAGGGATTATATCTCCAGCGAGCGGATTGGTCGCAAGAAAGTTAATAATTGCTTCCTTTTCAGATAGCGTAAATAATTTAGCGGCCTGTTTCGTAAAAATTGATGCCTCTGCTACGACTTGCATGCCGACACATAACCCATTGGGTTACATTTGTCAAGACATAATGTTGGGTAGAACACTATAATCACAAGAAACACCCTCATGTTCAAGCAGAAAAATAAGTACCCCTACCCCTCGTCGATTTGTGCGGCTAAGCTTGCGGCCATGAACTTATCTAGGTCGCCGTCTAAGACGCCGTTTATATCGGAGGTTTCCACGCCGGTTCGTAAGTCTTTTATCATTTGGTAGGGTTGCAAGACATAGGAGCGGATTTGACGCCCCCAGCCGATCTCGCTTTTACTGTCCGCCGTTTCTTGGGCTTCGGCTTCGCGTTTTTGCATCTCAGCTTCATATAGTCGGGCACGGAGCATGTCCCAGGCACGAGCCCGGTTTTTGTGTTGGGAGCGGTCGCTTTGGCACTGCACAACAATGCCGCTCGGTTCATGGGTGATGCGCACAGCGCTATCGGTTTTGTTAATATGCTGGCCGCCTGCGCCAGATGCGCGGTAAGTATCGACACGGCATTCGCTCTCGTTAATTTCGATCTCTATACTGTCGTCGATTTCCGGGAACACCCAAACGCTGGCAAAACTGGTATGGCGGCGGGCGGAACTGTCGAACGGCGAAATACGCACCAATCTATGCACGCCGCTCTCCGTCTTCAGCCAGCCAAAAGCATTTGGGCCTTTGACAAGGATAGTGGCAGATTTAAGCCCGGCCTCATCGCCTGATTGCTCTTCCAAAACCTCGACCTTCATACCGTGGGCATTGGCCCAGCGCACATACATGCGCAGCAGCATTTGTGCCCAGTCCTGGGCTTCGGTGCCGCCTGCGCCGGGGTGAATTTCCACAAACGCATTCAGCCCATCCGCTTCACCAGATAACAATGCCTCAATCTCGGCTTTCCCAGCTTGTTTTTTGAGCGATAACAAGAGGTTAGTCGCTTCTTCTAACACATCTGCATCATCTTCCATCTCGGCCATTTCAACGAGTTCAAGCGCATCTGCGGTCTCGGTCTGAAGGCGTGCGACTTGTTCTATAGCCGTCTCTAGGCGCATACGTTCACGCATCATGGATTGGGCAGCACTGGCATTGTCCCAAAAATCGGGACGTTCAGACAGCGCCGTTATCTCTGCTAAGCGGCGCTCGGATTCCTCCGGGTCAAAGACGCCTCCTCAGCAGTGCGATAGACTGCTCTATTTCCGTGGCTAATTGTTCGTGTTCGGCTGCCATTGCATTGCCTTTTCGGTCATTTATGAGATTGTGAATTAGGTTTATTATCGTATTTAATACAGCCCATCGTCCAAGTCTACCTCGTCTTCTTGGGAAGCAGGCTTTGGCACTGGTTGTGGTACAGACTTAGGCTTGACCTGTCCAACAGTTTTAGGGGGTATATTGGTATCTATTGCAGATTGATCTTCGGCCTCTTCTATAGGCGCAACCTGTTCTGGCGCATCAATTGGCGTCTCTGGCGTGTTCCCAAAACCAAAATCGAAGTCGTCCAAACCCCCAGTTCCCCCGCCAATACTAATCTTGGAGCTATTGCCGCCAATGCGCGGTTCTGTACCTGGCTTAAATGCTTCGTAAATAAAGTCCGGCGCACCAATATATGACGGTTCTCCTGTCACCCGATTGACCGGAGCCAGCAACACACCGTCTGGAATACGAAAAGAGACTTTCGGTTTATCCTTTAAGACATCCGCCATAAAAAACCGAAAGATTGGCCCTGCCGCTTTGGCACCTGTTTCGGTTCCCATCGAGCGCGGAGTATCATAACCCACATAAACCCCCGTCACCAAATCTGGCGAGAACCCCATAAACCAAGCATCTTTAAAGTCATTAGTCGTGCCGGTTTTCCCTGCGATAGGGCGGCCAAGGCGCAGCATTTGCTGCCCAGTCCCATTTTTGACCACGCCCTCCAGCATGGAGGTCATTTGATAAGCCGTCACCGGGCTGACTACAACTTCGCGCTCATCAGGCAGTTCCGGTGGGGCACTGCCATCGACCCAGTCTTCCATGGCACATTCAGGGCAGCCCCGCTTATCATGCATATAGACGGTTTTACCTTTATTATCCTGTACCCGGTCAAGTAAAGTTGGGGTCACTTTCTTACCACCATTAACAATGGTTGCATAAGCAGAGGCCAATCGCAACAAGGTGGTTTCCCCTGCCCCCAGCGCCCAAGCCAGCTCTGGCTTGGTCTCATCATAGATACCAAATCTACGGCCATATTCCCCAATGGTAGTCATGCCAATATCATTGGCAAGTCGCACAGTCATAGCGTTACGAGACTTTTCAATACCGAGGCGCAAAGTCGATAGCCCATACCATTTTCCTGCATTGAAGTTCGCCGGTTTATAAAATACAGGCCCGCATTCTTTTGCCTCACCACTTTCATCGAGGGAGGTGTGCAGAGTATTTTCTTCGGGTTTGGGCGCAGGTTTTTCGTCTTCTAGGCCAAAGACAAGCTTGCTCTGGCCTTCGCGAACGGTGTCTCTGCAACTCTCATTTCGATCATTATGTTCAATTACAAACGGCGCATCCAAAACTTGGGTCACAGGTGTCATACCATTATCAAGCGCCGCCTGATAAACGAACGGCTTAAAGGCGGAACCTGGCTGGCGGTAAGCTTGGGTCGAGCGGTTAAATTGGCTTTGGGAGAAACTATAGCCACCCACAAGCGCCAATACCCGCCCAGTATGGGAATCCATAGCAATAATACCGCCATTTATTTCCGGAACTTGGCGTAAATTATATTCATTGCTGGCTTTTTGCGTTTCCTGATTTTTTCGCTTTTCTTGGGGTATTGGTTTGGCCTCGACCAAAATGACATCGCCTTTGTTTAAAACTTCAGTGACGGATTTTGGCGCTGCGCCCAATTTATTGCCCGCCAATACTTTCTTCGCCCAATCAATATCCTTGACGCTAAGAGTACCGTTTTCGCCCTCTGCAAAACCAATTTCCGCAACCTCGCCTTTGGATTTCAAAACAACAGCCAAGCGCCAAGGTGCCGTGTCCGGCGGGCCTGTGTATTCTGCCAGAAACTCTTTCCATTCAACACCGTCCGGAACAGTGGTGAGCGGGCCGCGGTAACCATGGCGGCGGTCAAACATCTCCAGCCCACGGCGAAGCGCCTTACGAGCAGCCAATTGCATTTTTGTGTCCAGCGTGGTGCGGATAGATAGACCACCCTCATTTAGCTCTTTTTCGCCGTACAGACCATTGATTTCCTTACGCACCTCCGAAACAAAATACTCCGCCGCCAAATATTCATCGCCTGTCATGCGCTCGGCTATGACCAGTTCTTCTTTTTTAGCCTCTGCAGCCTGATCTTCGGTGATATACCCGTCCTCAGCCATGCGCCCGAGCACATAATTACGGCGGTTAATCGCTTTTTGCATATTATTTTCAGGTTGATAATTGTTAGGACCTTTGACCAAACCCGCCAAATAGGCCATTTGCCCAAGGGTCAATTTATCCAAGGGTTTATTAAAATAATTCAACGACGCCCCGGCAATACCGTAAGCCCGTCGCCCAAAATAGACGTCGTTCAAATAAAGCTCTAGGATTTCGTCTTTACTAATGGCTTTTTCAATCCGCCTGGCAATAAATATATCGCGAATTTTTCGCTCAAGATTACGCTCGTCGCCGACCAGAAAATGCTTGGCTACTTGTTGCGTCAAGGTTGAACCACCCTCCAGCCGCTCGCCCTTTAACTTATGTTTAATATTGGCAAGCATGGCGCGGGTAAAACCCTTGGGGCAAAGCCATCATGGGTATAAAACCGCTGATCTTCTGACGCTACCAAAGCATGTTGAATTTGAATTGGAATAGATTCAATCGGTACAAATACGCGCTTTTCAATCCCGTATTCAGCAATCAGTTTACCATCCCCCGCATGTACACGCGACATTACCGACGGCGAATATTCTTTCACGGCTGCCAAGGTCGGCAAATCCCGGGTTGAGCGCACAATAAAGACGCCAAGAAAAATAACCGCAAATATGCCAAGAACAAAACCTGTAGCAAACAGAATTTTGAATATCTTCCAAAACCGTCCCCATTTACTTATACGGGCGCTTTTCACTGGCTTTAATGGTGCCGTTTCCGGGCTATGTGTTTCTACAGTAGTCATGCAGGCCTTTATGGGACTAAATCAGGCACAATTAAGGCTATACCTGATTCCACCCAATATAGGACTTATAAATCGTGATGTAACCTTGTTTGTGTAAAAATACCGGGATGATTGCGCCGTTCACACCTGTGAAATCATTTTTTTGCACTGGCAAAATATCTATCAATCGCCGTTTTTACGCTTTTCATCAGTTTTTTGCGGTGGGTGCTTGAATTTAGGAGTTTTTCGTCCTGTTTATTTGAAAGAAAGCCCATTTCCAAAAGCACGGCAGGCACATCGGGAGCTAGCAGGACGTAATAGCCCGCGCGGCGATGACTATTGCCGACTAAGCGGGTTTTCTTTTTAAGCTCTAAGATTAACACATTTGCAAACTGTGCTGATTTTGTTAAAGTTTTTCTCTGTGCCAAATCGACAAGGATATTGCTAACCGGGGCGGATTTTCGGGTTAGGTCCACGTCTAACACCCAGTTTTGATGGCTGACGACTTTGTGAGTGCGGGCTTCGGCGCGGCTGGCAAGGGTGTAGACCGATGCGCCGCGTGTTGCTGTGCTTGAGGTTGAATCAGCGTGGATTGAGATGAACAAATCTGCCCCAGCCTTGCGGGCTATCAGCACACGCTTGTCGTGGTCAACAAATTTATCCGTGGTGCGGGTCATGACGACTTTGTATTTTCCGCTGGCAAGTAATTGACGGCGTAATTCCAACCCTGCTTTCAGTGTCACGGCCTCTTCATGGGTTTTGGCGCTACCAATAGCTCCCGGATCGTGCCCGCCGTGGCCAGGATCTATAACAATAACAGGTTTGGGCTTGGGAATAATAGCTTTTTTTAGTCGCCGGGAAGCCTTAAGGCGCGGCACGGGTATGCCATCATCCACCATAGTTACAGTTTTTATTGCAGCTACATTTTTTATACTTACTGGCTTGGATCCATTCTTTAGGCGCGGCACAGGTATACCGTCGTTTGCGCGGCCTGTTCCGGGCGTCATAAGGTGGGCAACGATAACCACCAACATGCCGTCTTGATAGGTGTGGGACAGATATTTGGTATCGGGTCTTAAATCCGCTACGAATCGCAACCCGTTTTCACCCCGGCTAGCATAGCGTAATTTGGTGATAGCCCCTGCCCCTTTGAAATAACCCCCATTGCCCGCCTGGGCTTGCATTGCCCGCGTTAGGTGAGCATCTGCTATATCTATGACAATACGCTTATTGCCTTCTTCCTCCCGCCCAAGCGTGAACACTTTGGGGGCGTTTGGGGATTGATAGCGAAAACTTAGTCGGGTTTGCGCACCCTGCTCGACACGCATATCAATCTGGGTAATACCCGCCGCCTGAGCCACGCGCGCACAAAGTATAGAGCCGAAAAGCAAACCGCAAATCGCCAACACCCTTGTAAATGTCAAAATTAACCTCATATACACCCTAATGAACGCAGACTTTTGACGAAAGGTTACGATTTCAAAAAAATCACATTTATCCTTGGCATTATGCGAATTTATATGCCACAAACACCCCAAGGCCTTGGCGCGACTCGCTAGGCCATATTTTGAAAGCCCCATTCTAGCATTTATTTAGATTGGAGTTTTTAGGCTAAAGCTAAATTAAGCTAAAGCTATTTAGGAATTTTATGCGCAAATCTATCAACACCGACAATAAAAGCTATATGAGCAAACTCATATACGTCGTGCTTGAACGGATTGTTGCGCTTTTTCATACATTTACAACAATTATAAAGCCGCACAACCACACGGAAACTTATTTCAACAACCAATTAGCGCTGCGCCCTATCCACATACTGGAACAGGATGACCGCGACCCGAATATAGGTTTTTACCGGAGACATTGCGGCTCTGGAGAATATTATGCCCCGAACAATGTTAATCGACGCCTCCCACCCGGAAGAAACCCGTGTGGCAGTGGTCGACGGAACCCGCCTGGAAGAACTTGATTTTGAAAGCGCCGCAAAGCGGCAAATACGCGGAAATGTCTATCTCGCCCGTGTGACAAGGGTAGAACCCTCTTTACAGGCGGCTTTTGTAGAATTTGGCGGCAACCGCCACGGTTTCCTCGCCTTTTCGGAAATCCACCCTGATTATTACCAAATCCCGGTTGAAGACCGCAAAGCCTTGCTCGAAGAAGAGCAAGCCGACAGTCTTGAAGACGAAGAAGACACGGATGAAGACAAAGAAAATGAGGCGCAGAAAAAACCTGTCGCCAAGAGACGTCGTAAAAGCAAGTCTGTCACCAAAAAACAGGACGCAGACACCCCCGAAGAAGCTAACTCTGATGACGACGACGACGAAACGGCTGCGGAATCGGATATTGAAGACGACGCAGACATAGATGATGATGATGATATAGAAGAAGAAAAACCATCAAAAAAGAAATCTGCCAAAAATAAAAAAGATGACGATGACGACGACGACGATGATGATGATATTGCCGATGCCGCAGACGAAGAAGTTGAAGAAGAGCAAGCACAGCAAAAAGACAAGCGCCGCAAGCGCATGTCCAGGCGCCGTTATAAAATTCAAGAAGTAATTAAGCGGGGTCAAATTTTACTCATTCAAGCGGTCAAAGAAGAACGTGGCAATAAAGGTGCCGCCGTCACCACATATATGTCCCTTGCGGGTCGATATTGCGTACTGATGCCTAACACGCCGCGCGGTGGGGGAATTTCGCGCAAAATTGCCAATGGTTCTGATCGCAAACGCCTAAAATCTATTATGAGCGAGCTGGAAGTTCCCAAAGGTATGGGCTTAATCGTGCGCACAGCAGGGGCCAAACGCACAAAAAGCGAGATTAAACGGGATTTCAACTATCTTTCCAAGCTCTGGGACACCATCCGCAGCACTACCCTTAAAAGTATCGCACCAGCCCTCATCCACGAAGAAGCCAATTTGGTGAAGCGTTCAATCCGTGATTTGTACGGCAAAGACATTGACAAGGTTTATGTCCAAGGGGACGAAGGCTATCGCCTCGCCAAGGATTTCATTAAACTGCTCATGCCGAGCCACGCTAAAAATGTGCAACCTTATACGGACGATATTCCCTTGTTTTTGCGCTATCAGGTTGAAAGCCAAATCGAAAACTGCCTAGAGCCTATTGCTCAGCTTAAATCTGGTGGCTATTTGGTTATCCACCCGACCGAAGCACTGGTCTCTATTGATGTGAACTCAGGGCGATCAACCAAAGAACGCAATGTCGAACGCACCGCATTTAAAACAAACCTAGAAGCGGCGGATGAAGTCGCGCGGCAAATGCGCCTGCGCGACCTAGCCGGGCTGGTTGTTATTGACTTTATCGACATGGATCAAAACCGCCATAACCGTGCGGTGGAAAAACGTATGCGCGAAGCCCTCGCCCAAGACCGTGCGCGGGTGCAGATGGGGCGGATTTCCCAATTTGGCCTCATGGAACTGTCTCGACAACGCCGCCGCCGCAGCTTGCTGGAAGGCTCTAGCGCATCGTGTGAACATTGCCACGGCGTAGGCCGCAAGCGCTCGGTTGAATCCAGTGCCCTTAAGGCCGTACGTGCCGTAGAAGAAGAAGCCGTACGTGGCCGCACGGCACGTATCCGTCTGACAGTCACACCTGATGTGGCCGCATATTTGTTCAACGAGAAACGCGACCTTATCAATGCAATCGAAGCCGAAAACGGTATGTTCACCGAGATACTCGCGGACGACAGCTTGATACGCCCTGCTTTCACCATTGATATTGTGACCAAAAAACCTGGCGCAAATGATGATCCGCTGGACGAAATTGCCAAAGAGCACCGTAAATCTGCTCAAAGTCGTCGTGGTAAGTCTAATAGAAACAAAAGCAAGCAGCGCAATAAATCTGACGGTATATCAAATGAAGATATTATCGATAATGAAGAAAGCGCGGAAACAACAGAAACTAGCGAAACCAACAAGCCATCTCGGAGTAGGCGCAGACGTGGCAGGCGCGGCGGAAGAAACCGACGCCCTAACAACAGTGACGCCAATAAAGAAGATGCGCAAACCGATACAGTTAAAGGTGAAACCAAAGATTCGGAAGCAAAAGAAGTAAAAGAATCAAAAGGCCCTGATGACGCCAAAGGCAAATCAACAGGCAAGAAAACTTCTCGTAGAACCCGTTCTGCGACTAAGAAGTCGGATGCCGCTCTGGTAGAACAGGC